>NZ_FNCE01000003.1:0-147500 GCF_900100655.1 Limimonas halophila | reverse complement strand
ATTCGCCGCGCGCACCACAAAGCGCGACCTCAAGCGCCGTGTCCACGCGGCCGAGGGGACGATTCGCAGCAGCCTCTTCGCGGCCGGCCGCCGGCACGAGGTCCCGCCGAAGCTGATGATCACGGTGATCCGCAAGCTTAGCTACCTCGTGGACTTCCAGCGCGACCTGCGCGAAGGCGACGGATTCGAGGTGCTCTACGCAACGGACACGGGCCCCGATGGTAAGCGCGCGCGCGTTGGGCCGCTGCTCTACGCATCCGTGGAGCGCCGCGGCGAGCAGCTGGAGATGTACCGCTTCGACGCCGAGGGCACCGGCGTCACCTACTTCAACAGTGAGGGCAAGTCGGTGCGCCGGCTGCTCATGCGCACGCCGCTGAACGGTGCGCGGATTTCCTCCGGCTACGGGATGCGCGAGCACCCCATGCTGGGGTACAGCCGCATGCACGAGGGTGTGGACTTCGCCGCCTCGCGCGGCACGCCAATCTACGCCGCGGGTGACGGTGTGGTGCGCTACGCCGGGCGCAACGGCGGCTACGGCAACTACGTGAAGCTGGACCACCGCGATCCCTTCACCACGGCCTACGGGCACATGCAGCGCGTCGCCGACGGCGTTCGTCCCGGCGCGCATGTCAACCAGGGTGAGGTCATTGGCTACGTCGGCAACACCGGCCGCTCGACGGGCCCGCACCTGCACTACGAGATCCTCAAACACGGCGAGCCGGTGAACCCGCGCAGCCTCGACCTGCCGACCGGTTACGAACTGACGGGCCAGGAGCTGAAGGCTTTCAAGCAGCGTGTCGCCGAGATCGACCGCATGCGCGAGCGCCGCGGCGAGCCCACGCGCGTGGCCCAGGCGTCGTGCGGCGAGGCCGAAAGCAAGCCCGAGAACGCCTGCTGATCGCAGCGGACAGCAAATCCTGCGCCGAAAAAAGCCCCCGCCGGCACGCGCCGGCGGGGGCCGTTTCGTTGACGCGACGTGCGCCGCTTACGCGGCGTCGGCCTGAACGGTCTCGCCGTTGATGACGAGGCCGTAGTCCCCGGCGGTCACCGTGACGGTTTCGCCGTCGCTGATCCGGCCTTCCAGCAGCATCTGTGCCAGCGGGTTCTGCACCTCGTGCTGGATCACGCGCTTGAGCGGGCGCGCACCGTAGACCGGGTCGTAGCCCGCGTCCGCGAGCCAGCGCTTGGCGGCGTCGTCCAGCTCCAGGTTGATGTTTCGGTCCGCCAGCATCTGCCGCAGGCTGTCCACCTGGATCTCCACGATGTCCGCCATCTGCTCCCGGGTCAGGGAGTGGAAGACCAGGATCTCGTCCATCCGGTTCAGGAACTCGGGCCGGAAGTGGCCGCGCACCACCTCCATCACCTGGTCCTGCACCTGCTGCTTGGCCGTGCCCTGGGCCGACTGGGCGATGATGTCCGAGCCCAGGTTGGAGGTCATGACGATCACCGTGTTGCGGAAGTCCACCGTGCGCCCCTGACCGTCCGTCAGCCGGCCCTCGTCCAGCATCTGCAGCAGCGCGTTGAAGACGTCGTGGTGCGCCTTCTCGATCTCGTCGAACAGGATCACCTGGTACGGCCGGCGCCGCACCGCCTCGGTGAGCGCACCGCCTTCCTCGTAGCCGACGTAGCCCGGCGGGGCGCCGAACAGCCGCGAGACCGAGTGCTTCTCCATGTACTCGGACATGTCGAGGCGCAGGAGCGCGGTCTCGTCGTCGAAGAGGAAGCGCGCCAGCGCCTTGCACAACTCCGTCTTGCCGACACCGGTCGGTCCCAGGAACATGAAGGAGCCGATGGGCCGGTTCGGATCCTGCAAGCCGGCCCGCGCGCGGCGGACGGCGTGGGACACCGCCTTCACGGCCTCGTCCTGGCCGATCACGGCCCTGTGCAGCTCATCCTCCATGCGCAGGAGCTTCTCGCGCTCGCCTTCCAGCATCCGTTCAACGGGGATGCCCGTCCAGCGCGAGACGGCGGCGGCCACCTCGTCCTCGGTGACCTCCTCCTTGACCATCAGCTCCTGATCCTCGGCGCGCTCGCCGCTGGCTTCGGCGGCCTCGGCCTCCTTGATGCGCCGCTCCAGGTCGGGGATGACGGCGTACATCAGCTCGCCGGCGCGCTCGAGCTTGCCCTCGCGCCGGGCCTGCTCCAACTCGTTGCGCCGCTCTTCCAGTTCTTCCTTGAGCTTCTGGGCGCCTGCGAGCTTCTGCTTCTCGGCCTCCCAGCGCCGGGTGAGCTCGGCCGAGCGCTCCTCCAGCTCAGCGATCTCTTTGCGCAGCTTTTCCAGGCGCTCCTGAGAGGCCTTGTCGCTCTCCTTCTTGAGCGCAGCCTCCTCCATCTTGAGCTGGATGATCTTGCGGTCCAGCTCGTCGATCTCCTCGGGCTTGGAGTCCACCTCCATGCGCACGCGGCTGGCCGCCTCGTCGATCAGGTCGATGGCCTTGTCGGGCAGGAAGCGGTCGGTGACGTAGCGGTTGGAGAGCTGCGCCGCCGAGACCAGCGCGGAGTCCGAGATGCGCACGCCGTGGTGCAGCTCGTACTTCTCCTTCAGCCCGCGGAGGATGGCGATGGATTCCGCTACGTTGGGCTCGGTGACGTAGACCGGCTGGAAGCGCCGTGTGAGCGCGGCGTCCTTTTCGATGTGCTTGCGGTACTCGTTGAGCGTGGTGGCGCCGATGCAGTGCAGCTCGCCGCGCGCCAGCGCCGGCTTGAGCATGTTGGATGCATCCATCGAGCCTTCCGCGCTACCCGCGCCGACGAGGGTGTGCAGCTCGTCGATGAAGAGGATGACGTCGCCGGCCTGGTTGACCTCCTGAAGCACGCCCTTCAGGCGCTCCTCGAACTCGCCGCGGTACTTGGCGCCGGCGACGAGCTGCCCGAGGTCGAGCGCCAGCAGGCGCTTTTCGCGCAGGCTTTCCGGCACGTCGCCGTTGATCACGCGCTGGGCCAGGCCCTCGACGATGGCGGTCTTGCCGACGCCGGCCTCACCGATCAGCACGGGATTGTTCTTCGTGCGCCGCGAGAGGACCTGCATCGTCCGCCGAATCTCGTCGTCGCGGCCGATAACGGGATCCAGGCTGCCCTCGCGCGCCTTCTCGGTGTAGTCGATGGTGTACTTGTCGAGCGCCTCGTACTGGTCCTCGGCGTTGGCGGAATCCGCCGTGCGCCCCGCGCGCAGCTCGGAAATGGCGTGCTCCAGCGCCTGCGGCGAAACACCCGCGTCCTTCTGGATGGCCTTGCCGGCCGCCGTTTCCTGCGCCATGGCGATGGCGAGGACCAGCCGCTCGACCGTGACGTAGGTGTCGCCGGCCTTGTTGGCGAGCTTCTCCGCCTGCTCGAAGACGCGCGCCAGCTCGGGCGTCAGGTGAAGCTGCCCGGCGCCGCTGCCCTCGACCTTGGGAAGCTTGCCAAGCTCCTGCTCGACGCGGCTGCGCACCTGCTTGGGATCGCCGCCGGCGTTGCTGATGAGGTTGGCGGCGAGGCCCTGCTCGTCGTCGATGATCACCTTGAGCAGGTGCTCGGCCGTGAGTTTCTGGTGGTTGCTGCGAAGCGCGAGCCCCTGGGCGGACTGAATGAAGCCCCGCGCCCGCTCGGTGTATTTCTCGAAGTCCATTGTGTGCCCTCCTCGTTCGCACCCGCTTGACGTGGCGTGCGACGCGACGATGCCGAAACCTGCTTCCCGCCCCCGCTTCAGCGGCGAGCGGCCGGCCGCCGTCAACGGCCTGTGAACGGATATGGTGGTGCATGAATGCAACACAAGACGGGGATGCCTACGCCGTCGTGAAACACCGGCCATTGACAGCTGGGCACGGGCGACGCTCTAATTTTGCACTGCACAAAACCGCGCTGGGCGCGGTGGCCGGCATGAAGGTGCGATCGACAGGATGACGCCGCGTGTGACGCGAATCCGCCGCTACCCGGTGAAGGGGCTGAGTGGCGAGGACTTGGAGCGGGTCGAGCTCACGGCCGGCCAAACCCTCCCTGGTGACCGGCGCTTCGCCATCGCGCGCGGTTCCGCCGACCTGCCACCGGTTCAGCCCGGCTGGGCGCCGAAGAAGAATTTCGTCCAGCTCGCCCGCACGGCCCGGCTCGGCCAGCTGCAGACCGCGTTCGACGCGGACACCGGGCTGCTCACCATCTCACGCCGGGGCAAGCGGATCACGCAGGGCCGCATCACCACGGCGACGGGGCGCATGGTGATCGAGCAGTTCCTGGGCGCCTTCCTGGCCGGTGAGGTCTCTACTGCCCCGCGGCTCGTGGACGCGCAGGACACCCCGCTGACGGACAGCCAGGACGCCGTGGTCTCGCTGATCAATCTGGAAAGTGTGCGCGACCTGCGCCGCGTGCTCGGCCACGAGGTCGACCCGCGCCGCTTCCGCGCGAACGTCTACCTGGATGGCCTTCCGGCCTGGGCCGAGCGCGCATGGGTCGGCGAAGCGGTGACGATCGGCCCGCTGCGCTTGCAGGTGACCGAGGAAACGCAGCGCTGCGCGGCCACCACGGTGAACCCCGACACCGGCGAGCGCGACGAGCAGATCCCCAAGGCGCTCAAGCGCGGCTACGGGCACGTGAACATGGGCGTCTACGCCCGCGTGACCGTGGGCGGCCCCCTGACGGTCGGCGACCCCGTCTCTGTTCCCGAGACCGTTTCGGCGTAACGCCGCCAGCCGTGGCGACGGGGCGCACGCGGCGCCCCATTCCGAAATGAAAGCATCGTGCGTGAAATCGTGTTTGCCGGGAAAGCCGGAAACCTCACGCTACGTTCCTGTTTTTCCTGTGCGAGCGGTTACAGCGTCTCCGGCGCTCACCGGCCTGTCGGCCGCTTCAGCGCCTGCGGCGCGGGACACGTCAGTCCCACGCCCTTCGGCGTGGTAGCCGTGTGGCTGTCCACGCACGAGCAAGGGGAATCACGCCGGGACGGCCACGGCGGCGTGGGCGTGACACCCCGAACGAACTGATTCCCCTTTACGGCGATCTGCTCTAAGCAGGCGGCAAAATCAGGAAGACGGTGCGTCCGGCCGGTCCTCGTTGTCCCCGGCGCCGTTGGGCTGGCCCATCTCGGCCCCGTCACCGGCATCATCCGATGCGGCGCGCGCGCCGTCGGCTCCGTCGCCGTCACCCTGACCGTCGCGCTGGCGCGCGCTGCGGCCGTTGTTGGTCCGCCGGCGGTTGCGGCCGCCACCGCGGCGCCGCCCGTTCGAGGCGCCGTCGCTTCCGTCCGCGTCGTCCGACGCCGACTCGTCCGCGTCCCCCTCGTCGTCCTCGCCCGTGCGCTGCTCGCGCTCCTGTTGGTCGTACTGCTCCCGGCGCTGGGCGCGCGAGGGGCGCGGCTGACCGCCGCCGTCCTCGGCTTCCTCGCGCTCGCGCGGGCGGTCGGGCTGCGGATCGGTGCTGTCGTTCAGGATGCGGAAGTAATGCTCGGCGTGCTGATAATAGCTTTCGGCCGTGACGCGGTCGCCGGCCGCGCTGGCGTCGCGCGCGAGCGTCAGGTACTTCTCGTACACCTGCTGCGCGGTGCCGCGCACCCGGACGTCCGGGCCGTTGCTGTCGAAATTCTGCATCTTGAGCGGGACTTGCTTGCGACCGCCGCCACTCGAACGGCCACGCGTCCGCCGTCCACTCGTGCCTTGTCTCATGGTTTCCTTTGCATCTGCGGGAAGGTTGTTGTCGTGCGCTTGCGCAACGAGCCCAAAAACGGCTCCGACGGCGCACCGGCGTTCCGCTCCCTGGCGCGACCGGCTGCGGGCGGCGCGCGGGAACCCTTGCTCCGCTTGGCGCACCCTAGGGATGAAACCCCATGTCGCCAAACCCTTTTTCGCCGTGTGCCGTTCACACCAGAGTCGGCGTGGCGTTCACGCAACGCTCACACCCCTGCGCCGAGGGGAACGCAGCGTGCGATCCCCGCCAGGTCGGCCACGGGCGCCCCGGCCCTCAGCCCGGCGCGCTCGGCCAGCCCCCGAACCGAGTCCGCCTGGCCACGCCCCACCTCGACCGCCGCGACGCCGCCGGGTGCCAGCAGCCGCGCGATCGCGGGCAGCACCCGGCGGTAGGCCGTGAGGCCGTCGCCGCCGCCGACGAGCGCCGCGCGCGGATCGTGGCCCGCCACTTCGGGCGCGAGGCCGGCCAGCTCGTCCGCGCGCACGTAGGGCGGGTTGCTGACGATGACGTCGAAGCGGCCGGCAAGCGCGTCCGCCCAGTCCATCACGGCGAAGGCCGCGCCCCCGGCCAAGCCCAGGTCGCGCGCGTTCCCCGCCGCCGTGGCCGCCGCCTCGGCGCTGGCGTCCGTGCCCACGCCCCAGGCGTTCGGCAGCTCCGAGAGCAACGCCAGCAGCAGGCAGCCCGTGCCCGTGCCCAGGTCCAACACGCGGTGTCCGTCCGCGCGGTCCGGCAGCCGGTCCAGCGCCGCCTGCACCAGGGTTTCCGTTTCGGGCCGCGGGTCGAGCGTCGCCGGCCCGACCCTCAGCGGCAGGCTCCAGAATTCGCTGCGGCCCAGGATGCGGCTGACCGGCATGCGGCCTTCGCGCTGGGACAGCATCGCGGCGAAGCGCTCGCGCGCGCCGGCCGCGACCGGCTCGCGGTCCGCCCCGATGAGCGCCGAAACATCGACATCCAGCGCCGCCGCCAGCAGCAGCCGCGCGTCGCGTGCGGGCGTCTCGACCCCGGCGTCCCCGAGCCGGGCGCGCGCGTCCCGCAGCAGCTCGCCGACGGTCGCGCTCACGCCGCGCGCCTCACTGGAGCTCCGCCAGCTTGGCGGCCTGGTTCTCGGAAATCAGCGCGTCCACCAGCTCGTCCAGGCCGGCGCCGTCCAGCACGCCGGTGAGGTTGTGCGTGGTCATGTTGATGCGGTGGTCGGTCACGCGGCTCTGCGGGAAGTTGTAGGTGCGGATGCGCTCGGAGCGGTCGCCGCTGCCCACCTGGTTGCGCCGCGCTTCCTCGCGCTCGGCGTGTTGCTTCTGGCGCTCGATGTCGTGCAGGCGCGCGCGCAGCACCTGCATGGCCTGGGCGCGGTTCTTGTGCTGCGACTTGTTTTCCTGGCAGCTTACCACGACGCCCGTGGGCAGGTGGGTGATGCGCACGGCGCTGTCGGTGGTGTTGACGTGCTGCCCGCCCGCGCCCTGGGCGCGGAAGGTGTCGATGCGCAGGTCCTTGTCCTCGAGGTGAACGTCGACGTCCTGCACCTCCGGCAGCACCGCCACGGTGGCGGCGGAGGTGTGGATGCGCCCGCCCGATTCCGTGGCCGGCACGCGCTGCACGCGGTGAACGCCGGACTCGAACTTCAGCCGGGCGAAGACGCCCTGGCCCGAGACGCGGGCCGTCGCCTCCTTGGTTCCGCCCTGCTCGGACTCCTGCATGCTGATGATCTCGAACTGCCAGCCGCGGTGGGCGGCATAGCGTTGGTACATGCGCAGCAGGTCGGCGGCGAAAAGCGCGGCCTCGTCGCCGCCCGTGCCGGCGCGCACCTCCAGGATGGCGTTGCGCTCGTCGTCGGCGTCGCGCGGCAGGAGCTTGAGCTTGACCTCGTGCTCCAGGCTCTCGACGCGCTCGCGCAGCGTGGGGATCTCGGCCTCGGCGATCTCGCGCAGCTCGGGATCGGCCTCGGGGTCGTCGAGCATGGCGCGCGTGTCCGCCAGCTCGCGGCGCGCGTCGTTCAGCCGCTGGATCGCCTGCACCAGCGGCTCCAGATCGGACATCTCCTTGAGCTTGTCCGTGTAGTCCTTCGTCCCCGGTTCCGGGTGGCTGGCGACCAGCGCCTGCAATTCCTCGTGGCGCGCCACGACCCGGTCCAGGCTGTCCTGCAAGCTCACGGTGACACGTCTCCTCGGGCAAACGCGGGGCGTTGCGGCCACGCGGCGCCGCCCCGTGGTCCGTGCAGATAAGCCGTGCCGTCCGCCGTTTGAAGCCGACCAGCCGCTCAGCCGGGCTGGTAGCGCGCCAGGTAGCCGGGCAGCTGGTCGAGGGCGACCGTCTCCTGCTCGCCCGTGTCCAGGTTGCGCACCGTGGCGACGCTTTGGGCCAGCTCGTCCCCGCCCAGAATCACGGCGGCACAGGCGCCGGCATTGTTGGCGCGCTTCAGGCGCTTCTTCATGTTGCCGCTGTAGCCCATGTCGACGGTGAAGCCGCGCCCGCGCAGGTCCTGCGTGATGCGTAGCGCCGCCATCTCGGCGTCGCCGCCCGCCGGCACCACCGCGACGGGCCGCGTGGGCGTGGTGTCGCGGTCCATGAGCATGGACAGCCGCTCGATTCCGGCCGCCCAGCCGGTGCCCGGCGTGGCGGGGCCGCCCATCGTCTCGATCAGGTCGTCGTAGCGCCCGCCGGCCAGCACGGTGCCCTGCGCGCCCAGGGCGGTCGTCGTGAACTCGAAGCAGGTGTGGGAGTAGTAGTCCAGCCCGCGCACCAGCCGCGAATTCAGCCGGTAGCCGATGCCGAGCGCGTCCAGCCCCTCACACACCTGGCCGAAGAAGTCCTGGCTGTGCTGGTTCAGGTAGTCGCCGAAGGTGGGCGCGTCGGCGACGACGGCCTGATCGCCCTCGTCCTTGGAGTCCAGGATGCGCAGCGGGTTGCGGTCCAGGCGGTGGCGGCTGTCCGCGGACAGCTTGTCCTTGAAGCCCGCGAAGTACTCGACCAGCGCGGCGCGGTAGGCCTTGCGGCTTTCCAGGTCGCCCAGGGTGTTGAGTTCGAGCGTGATGGACTCGCTCAGCCCCAGCTCGGCCAGCACCTGCTGGCCCATGGCGATGATCTCGACGTCCGCCAGCGGACGGCTGGGGCCCAGCAGCTCCACCCCGACCTGGTGGAACTGGCGCAGGCGGCCCTTCTGCGGGCGCTCGTGGCGGAACATCGGGCCGGTGTAGAAGGCCTTCACCGGCAGGTTCTGCTGCATCCCGTTGGCGATGTAGGCGCGGGCGAAGCCGGCCGTGCCCTCGGGGCGCAGCGTGACGGTGTCGCCTTCCTCGCTGACCGGAAAGGTGTACATCTCCTTCATGACGACGTCGGAGTGCTCGCCGAGCGTGCGCTTGAACACCTCGGTGAACTCGAACACCGGCGTCGCCATCTGCTCGTAGCCGTATTGCGCCGCCACACGGCGGGCCGTCTCCGCGACGGCGCGGTGACGGCGCATCTCCGCCGGCAGGATGTCGCGGGTGCCGCGAACCGGCTGCAGGGTGCGCACGGCTGGCTCCGTTCGGTTAGGGCATGATGAGGTCGGATCGGCCAGACCGAAAGGCCAGCGCACGCCGGACACGACGGTCGCGCGCCGGTAAGCGCGCAAGGCGTGCAAACGATCCGGGCTCTAAATCATGCCCGCACATGAATGACATAGAGCACGATGAGGCTCATAAGATGATGCGTCGTCGTCTCATCGTGCCCTAGCGGGTGTGGGGTGGACCCACGCACGCGAAGGTGTGGCCACCCGAGCGCCGTGCTGGCTAGCGCACCTTGACGGCGGATGCAAGGCCGGGGCCGGGGCAACGCCCCGGCGGTCGCGCTTACTCGGCGGCGGAGGGGGCTTCCTCGGTCTGGGCCTGAAGCTCGGCCTCCGCCTTGCGCTTGGCCTCGATCTCCTCGGCCTTTTCCTCCACCTGGCGGACCAGGTGGTCGACGATGTCCTCGTCCTTGAGGCGGTGGGAGGGCATGCCGCCGACGTAGACCTGGTGCGTGCCGCGGCCGCCGCCGGTGAAGCCCACGTCCGTCATCAGGGCTTCGCCCGGCCCGTTCACCACGCAGCCGATCACGGACACCGTCATGGGCGTGGTGATGTGGGAGAGCCGCTCTTCCAGCACCTTCACGGTGTTGATGACGTCGAACTGCTCGCGCGCGCACGACGGGCAGGAGACGACGTTGACGCCACGGTGGCGCAGGCCCAGCGACTTGAGGATGTCGTAGCCGACCTTGATCTCTTCGACGGGATCGGCGGAGAGCGAGACGCGCAGCGTGTCGCCGATGCCGGCCCAGAGCAGATTGCCCAGGCCGATGGCGGACTTGATCGTGCCGGAGCGCTGGCCGCCCGCCTCGGTGATGCCGAGGTGGAAGGGATGGTCGCACTGCTCGGCGAGCTGCATGTAGGCCGCCGACGCCATGAAGACGTCCGAGGCCTTGCAGGAGATCTTGAAGTTGAAGAAGTCCTCTTCTTCGAGAACGCGCGCCTGATTCAGCGCGCTCTCCACCATGGCGTCCGGGCAGGGCTCGCCGTACTTCTCCAGCAGGTGACGCTCCAGCGAGCCCGCGTTGACGCCGATGCGCATCGAGCAGCCGTGATCCTTGGCCGCCTGCACGACCTCTTTCACGCGCGAGCGCGAGCCGATGTTGCCCGGGTTGATGCGCAGGCAGGCCGCACCGTTCTGCGCCGCCTCGATGCCGCGGCGGTAGTGGAAGTGAATGTCCGCCACGATGGGGATGTTCACCTGGCGCACGATGTCCTTCAGCGCCGCGGACGATTCCTGATCCGGGCAGGAGACGCGCACGATGTCGGCGCCGGCATCTTCCAGGCGGCGGATCTGCTCGACCGTGCCCGCGACGTCGGTGGTCGGGGTGTTGGTCATGGACTGGACGGTGATGGGCGCACCGCCGCCAACCTTCACGTCGCCCACGCTGATCTGGCGGGTCTGGCGCCGCTCGATGTCGCGCCACGGACGAACGCCGGTGGGATCGCTCATCGCTGTTCCGCCTTTCCGGTGATCGGTCACTGAGGACGGTTGTAAATCCTGCGCACCGGGGCGGACAAGCGTTGCTCGGTTACACGCCCGGACGGGCCCGTCCCAAGCGCGCGATCAGCCGCCGTTCAGCAGGTTCGCCGGGGTCAGCGCGATGTTGCGGCGGACCTCCCCGGCATCGCCCAGGGTGCGCACCGCGCGCCCCTCGGCCTCGACCGTCAGGCCGCCCGCGTTGCCGGTGTGCAGGCGCAGGCCGTCGCGCTCGGGCACGCGGTAGACGTCGCCCGGCTCCAGCACGCGCGAGACGAGGACGTCGCCGTTCGCCCCACGCACCTGGACCCAGGAGTCCGCCGTGGCGCGCAGCACCAGCGCTTCGTCGCCAGCCGCCGCGCCGAAGGCCCGGCCCGACGGCGCGCTCGCGGTCTGCGTGGCGCCCGCGCCGCCATCGTCGCTTTCCGCCCCCGGCACCGGCGGCGCGCCCTGGTCGCCGCCCTGGTCCTGCGCCGCGCTGTCCCCCGCCGGCTGGGTGTCACCCGCTTGGGGCTCCGCCGTCTGCGTGGCGTCGGCTTGGGTGTCGCCGGTCGCGGCGTCGGCGCTGCCGGTCGCCTCGGTCTGTGTGGCGCCGGTTTGCGTCGCGGTGTCCGGCGCGGTCGCCGCCTGCGTCCCGGCGGTGGCCGCGTCCGCCTGCTCACCGGCCGTGTCCGTGGCCGTGTTGGTGCTTTCGGCCGCCGTCGCCGAGGCGGTGTCCTCGCCCGCGTCGGGCAGCTCCACGGTCTGCTCCCCCACGGTCACGCTGTCGCCGGTGGTATCGACTGCCGTGTCCGCCTCGGCGCCGGCGCCGGTGTCGGCGCTCGATGCATCCGGGGCCGACGCCGTGTCAGCGCCGGTCCCCTCGCGCGACTCGCCCGCGTCGGCCACCCCGGTCGCGTCGCCCGTGTCGGAAGCTTGCGTGCCGGCATCCGACGCAGCGGTGGCGGACGTCGTCGCCGCGCCGTCGGTGGGCACGGCGGTCCCGCTGCCGGCCGTCTCGGTGCTTGCCACCTCCTCGCCGCCGGCCGAGCCGTCACCCGACTGGCTGCCGCCGCCGGTCTGGCTCGTTCCCGTCCCGGCCGTGCTCGCGGCCCCCTCCTCGCCGCCACCGACCAGCGCCTGCAGCCGGTCGGGCACGCGCGGGGCCATTTCCGACAGCGAGGTGCCGGGGCTGGTGAGCACGTACCAACCGCCGTAGGCGACGGCGAGCAACACCAGGGAAATCAGGATGACGGCCCCGCCGGGAACCTTGCCCTCGTTCACGGGCTCGGGGAAGTGCAGCTCCTGCGTGCGCTCCAGCCCGGCCACGTCCTCCTTGAAGCGGCGGACGACCTCTTCCTCGTCCAGCTCCAGGAAGGCGGCGTAGCTGCGCACGAAGCCCACGGCGTAGGTGGCGCCGGGCAACTCGTCGAAGGCGCCGCGCTCAATCGCGCTCAGGTAGGCGTGGCGGATGCGCAGCGCGGCGGCGATCTCGCCCAGATCCTGGCCGTGCATCTCGCGCGTCCGCCGCAGCAGGCGCGCGGCCGTCTCGCGGCGCTCGCCGTCCGCCCGGCCGTCCAGGCGCGGTTCCGCGCCCGGTGGGGTCGTGGAGGGATCGGAGGAGAGGTGCCGTTGCTCGTCCGCCATGCAGGATGCTCACCCGCCGTCAGAGGGGGAGGGACCGAGCGTGCGGGGCCGCGGCCTCCGGGCGCCGGCCGGGTTCGGGCGCGCCGCGCGTCAACGCGCCAAGGGGCAAATACAATTTGCCGAAAATATGGCCGGTCATTTACCCGCTCATCGCGCGACCCGTGTCAATGTCCCGTCGACACGGTTTTGCCACCGGTCGTCGGTCATCGCGTTGCGGGCGCTCGTGCACGCTCGACCTTGGCTCTTCAAATGGTTCCGCGGTTCCACAAGAGGTATGTACCAGAGGGCGACCCGTCGCCGCAATCGCCGCGCAGGGAGCGGTTCAAATCTCGATCCCGTGGTCGCTCGCATAGGTCTGGAGAAGCGGGCGCAGGCTGGCGTCGGCGGAATCCGATTTGTCGCGCAAAAGCGCGCTCAGCGGGCCGGTGTCGACGCTGCGCAACATGGCGCGCACGCCCGGCATCGCGCGCGGCGCCATGGACAGCCGGCGCACGCCGCAGCCGATCAGCGCCATGGCCTCCAGCGGGTTGCCGGCCATCTCGCCGCACACCGACAGCGGCACGCCCGCCGCCTCGGTTTCCGCGACCAGCTGGGACGTCAGCTTCATCACCGGCGGCGACAGCGGGTCGTAGCGCCGCGTCACCTGCGGGTTGCCGCGGTCGGCGGCGAAGACGAACTGCACGAGGTCGTTGCTGCCCAGCGCGATGAAGTCGACGCGCTCCAGCAGGCGCGGCAACTGCCAGCACAGCGCCGGCACCTCCAGCATCGCGCCCAGGCGGACCGCGCTCGGCCCCGGCTGGCCGCGCTCGCGCGCCAGCGCCCGTTCGCGGTCGATCAGCTCGCGTGCCCGGTCGACCTCCCAGACCTGGCTGACCATGGGCAGCATGATGTGCAGCTCGCGCCCGGCGCTGGCGCGGATCAGGGCGCGCACCTGCCGGCGCAGGACGTGCGGCCGGTCCAGGCCCAGGCGCAGCGCGCGCCGGCCCATGGCCGGGTTGTCCTCGTCCTCGGTGCGCCAGTAGGGGAGGATCTTGTCGCCGCCCACGTCGAGCGTGCGGAACACCACCGGCCGGTCGCCCGCGCGCGCGAGCACGTGGCCGTAGATGCGCGCCTGCTCGTCCACACCGGGGAAGCTGCGCCGCACCATGAAGGGCACCTCGGTGCGGTAGAGCCCGATGCCGTCGGCGCCCAGCGCGTCCAGGTGCGGCAGATCGGCGCGCAGCCCGGCGTTGATGTGCAGGCCGACGCGCTCGCCGTCCCGGGTCACCGGCTCCAGGTCGCGGCCGGTCGCGGCGGCGGCACCCGCGCGGCGGCGGCGCGTGTCGATGGTTTCGGCGAAGCTGGCGGCGGCGCTGCCCTCGGGGCGCAGGAGCACCTGCCCCGTTTCCCCGTCCACCAGCGCGGTGTCGCCCGTGCGCGCCTCGGTCATCACGCCCCGGCAGCGGCCGATCACGGGCACGTCCAGCGCGCGCGCCACCACGGCGACGTGGGCGGTGGGCGAGCCCTCCTCCAGCACCACCGCGCGCAGCTTGCTGCGGTCGTAGTCGAGGAACTCGGCGGGCCCGAGCGTGCGCGCGACGAGCACGGTGTCCTCGGGCATGGGCGCGCGCTGCGTGGCGCCGGTGAGGTGCTGGACCAGGCGGTTGGCGAGGTCGTCCAGGTCCGCCAGGCGCTCGCGCAGGTAGCGATCACGCGCCTTGGCCATCCGGGCCTGGGTGTCGCTCTGCACCTTCTGCACCGCCGCCTCGGCGGTCAGGCCCGTGCGCACGGCTTCCGCCATGCGCTCCAGCCAGCCGCGGTCCGAGGCGAACATGCGGTAGCTGGCGAGCACGTCGCGGTGCTCGCCCTCGGACTCGTCCAGGTCCGCGTCGTCGAGCAGCTTGTCGAGCGAGGACTGCATCTCCGCCACGGCGGCGCGCAGGCGCTCGCCCTCGGCGTCGGGGTCGTCGGCGACGGTGTCGTAGACCACGGGGCGGTGACGGTGGCGCAGCACCTGCCCCATCGCCAGCCCCTCGCACAGCACCATGCCGGGCAGGCGCACGGGCAGGCGCACGTTGCTGTCGGCGTGCTGGGATTCCGAGGCCGCGACCAGCTCGCCGCCCGCCACCAACTCGGCGAGCAGCGTGGCCACGGTTTCCAGGACCTCGACTTCCTCGTCGCCGTAGTGGCGCGCCTCGACGCTCTGGATGACGAGCACGCCGAGCAGGCCGCCGTCGCGCATGATGGGCACGCCCATGAGCGCGCGGTACGGCTCCTCGCCCGTCTCCGGGCGGTAGACGAAGGCCGGGTGGCTGGCGACCTCGGCGATGCGCAGGGGCTGGGCCTTGCGGGCGACATGGCCGACCACGCCCTCGCCCACGCGCAGGCGGGTGTGGTGGACGGCGTCCGCGCGCAGGCCGTGGGTGGCGAACAGCTCCAGGATCTCGCCCGCGCGCTTGACGTAGACCGAGCAGACCTCGGCCGCCATCTCCTCGGCGATGGCGCGGACGATGCGGTCGAGACGGTCCTGGGCCGCCCCGCCCTCCTTCATGATGTTGCGCAGAAGGCGCAGCAGGCGGCGCGAGGTGTCCCAGCCCGTGGCGTGCTCCTGCGCGCTCATCGGCTCCCCGGCGGTCAGCCGCTGTCGAGGCCGTAGGCCGCGTGCAGCGTGCGCAGCGCCAGCTCCAGGTACTCGTCCGGGATGAGGACGCTGATCTTGATCTCGGAGGTGGCGATCACGGAGATGTTGATGCCCCGCTCGGCCAGCGCGCGGAACATCGTCTGCGCCACGCCGGCGTGGCTGCGCATGCCCACACCGATGACCGAGACCTTCACCACGTTCTGGTCGGGGCGCAGCTCCTGGTAGCCGAAGCTTTCCTTCTTCTCCTCCAGAAGCTTGATGGCGCGGTCGTAATCGCTCTTCGACACCGTGAAGGTCACGTCCGTCGCGTCCCCCTCGGGGGAAACGTTCTGGACGATCATGTCCACGTTGATGTGCTCCTGGGCGAGCGGGCCGAAAATGCCCGCGGCGACGCCCGGCCGGTCGGCCACGCGGGTGAGCGTGATCTTCGCCTCGTCCCGGCTGTAGGCGATTCCGCTGACGATGTCCTGTTCCACGATGCTGTCCTCGTCGACGACCAGGGTGCCCGGCGTATCGGGGTCGAAGGTGGAGCGCACCTGCACGGGCACGCGGTGGCGCATCGCCATCTCGACGGCGCGCGTCTGCAACACCTTGGCCCCCTGCGAGGCCATCTCCAACATTTCCTCGTAGGTGATCCGGTCCAGCTTGCGCGCGCCGGCGACGATGCGCGGGTCGGTGGTGTAGACCCCGTCCACGTCGGTGTAGATGTCGCAGCGGTCCGCGTCGATCGCCGCCGCCAGCGCCACCGCCGAGGTGTCCGAGCCGCCGCGGCCGAGCGTGGTGATGCGCCCGCGGTCCGGGTCGAGCCCCTGATACCCGGCGAAGACGGCGACCTCGCCGGTGCGCAGGCGGGCCGCGATGGCCTCTCCGTCGATCCCGGCGATGCTGGCGCTGCCGTGGGCGTTGTCGGTGTGGATGGGCACCTGCCAGCCCAGCCAGGAGCGCGCGTCCACGCCCATCTCCTGCAGCGCGATCGCGGTCAGCCCGGCGGTGATCTGCTCCCCGGCGGAGACCACGGTGTCGTACTCGCGCAGGTCGAAGAGGCGCGAGATCTCGCGCACATAGCCTTCCAGCCGGTTGGTCACGCCGGCCATCGCGGACACCACGACGGCGACCTCGTTGCCGGCGTCGATCTCGCGCTTGGCCAGGCGGGCAACAGCTTGAATGCGGTCCACGTCCGCCACGGACGTGCCGCCGAACTTCATGACGATGCGGGCCATGCGGGCTCTCGTCGTGGGACAGGGCTCGCGTGTGGCGGGGACAGGCCGAGCGCGGCCGCGCTCGGCGCGCTTGCCCCGGCGCGCTGGACGTACACATACTCACCGGGCGCGCACGGTGCAAGGCAGCCGGCGCCGCGCCACCGAATCGACACACCGCCCGGACGGACACGCATGACGCGAACAGCCGCGGCCGACGCCATCACGGTGAACCCCGACGAGGTCGCCAAGTTCGCCCGCATGGCGAGCGATTGGTGGGACCCCGAGGGCGAGATGAAGCCGCTGCACGCCCTCAACCCCACGCGAATCGCCTACATCCGCGACCATTTGACCGACCACTTCGGCCTGCCCGGCGACGGCCCCGAACCGCTGAAGGGGCTGCGCCTGCTGGACGTGGGCTGCGGCGGCGGCCTGCTGGCGGAACCCCTGGCGCGCCTGGGCGCCCAGGTCACGGGCCTCGACGCCACCGTGGAAACGATCAAGGCGGCCAAGGCGCACGCGCAGACTCAGGGCCTCACCATCGACTACCGCTGCACCACCGCCGAGGCGTTCACCGATCAGAGCGAGCCCTTCGACGCCGTGCTGGCGCTGGAGGTGGTGGAGCACGTCGCCGACCGCGACGCCTTCCTGCGCGCCTGCGGCGGGCTGGTGCGGCCCGGCGGGTTGTTCGTGCTGTCCACGATCAACCGCACGCGTCGCTCCTTCCTGCTGGCGAAGGTGGCGGCGGAGTACATCCTGGGCTGGCTGCCGCGCGGCACCCACGACTGGCGCAGCTTCGTCCGCCCCTCGGAGGTCGCCGCCGGCCTGCGCCCGGCCGGGCTGCACGTCCGTGACCTGACGGGCGTGGTCTACACCCCGTTCACCGGCGGCTGGACACTCAGCCGCGACACGGCCGTGAACTACATGCTGGTCGCGGAAAAGCCGTGAGCGCGCGCGGCGCGCCCTCGCCGTGGGTGGTGCGCTTCGCCGAGCGTGTTCCCGCCGGGGGCACGGTGCTCGACCTCGCCTGCGGGCGCGGGCGGCACGCGGCGTTCTTTCTGGCGCGCGGCCATCCGGTCACGGCCGTGGACCGCGACACCTCGGGGCTGGCCGACCTCGCCGAGCAGCCGGGGCTGGAGATCGTGGAAGCCGACCTGGAGGCCGGCGGGCCGTTCCCGCTGGCGGGGCGCACCTTCGCGGGCGTGGTGGTGACCAACTACCTGCACCGCCCGCTGCTGCCGGCCCTGGTGGCCACCCTCGCGCCCGGGGGCGTATTGATTTACGAAACCTTCACGCGCCGCCACGCCGAGATCGGCCGCCCGCGCAATCCCGCGTTTCTGCTGGAACCGAACGAACTCCGCGATGCGGTGGGCGGTGAGTTGACGGTGCTGGCGTTCGAGGACGACGTGGAAGAGGTCACGACCACGGGCCGCCGCGTCGTCCAGCACATCTGCGCCCGGCGGCCGGGGTGAGGCTTACGCTCTCACGTCCGGGCCCGTGAAGTCGCGGTCCTGGGTGAGCGCCGGGATGCGCCGGCGGGCCTCCGCCACGGCGTCGAGGTCCAGCTCGGCCGTGAGCACGTCGGGATCGGTGTCGCCTTCCGCCACAATCTCGCCCCAGGGCGCGACGATCAGCGAATGACCGTAGGTGCGCCGGCCCCCCGCGTGCTCGCCGCACTGGGCCGGGGCCAGGACGTAGGCGCCGGTCTCGATCGCCCGTGCCCGCAGCAGGGTGTGCCAGTGCGCCCGCCCGGTGAGCTCGGTGAACGCCGCCGGGACGGTGATGACGCTCGCCCCCGCCTTGCCGAGCGCGCGGTAGAGCTGCGGGAAGCGCACGTCGTAGCAGATGGTGAGGCCGAGGCGCGCCCAGTGCGTGTCGGCAACGACCGCGCGCGCGCCGGGCCGGAAGGTCGCCGACTCGCGGTAGGTCTGGCCGTCCGGCACGTCCACGTCGAACATGTGGATCTTGTCGTAGCGCGCCGCGATCCGGCCGTCCGGCGCGAAAAGGTACGAGCGGTTGGCGAGGCGGTCCTCGCCGTCCACCGCCACGGCCGTCGAGCCGAGCAGCAGCCAGATGTCCAGATCCCGCGCCAGCTCGGCGAAGCTCGTCAGCGCCGGATGGTCCGCCTCGCCCGGCACAACCGAGCGCAAGCGCGCGTGGTCCGGCTCCAGGATGGGCGTGTTCTCCGGCGTGAGCACGACAGACGCGCCCATGGACGCGGCGGCGCGCACCTGCTCGGCCGCCGCCGCCAGGTTGGGGCCGAGGTCCGGCCCCGAGGTGAGCTGAACCAGCCCGGCGGTCGGGCGGCTCACGCCGCGGCTCCCAGCAACGGGTCGAGCTCGCCGCGCCGCTCCAGGTCGTAGAGCTCGTCGCAGCCGCCGATGTGGCGGCCGTCGATGAAGATCTGCGGCACGGTGTGGGCGCCGCCCGCCTGCTCCATCATCTCGCGCTTGCGGGCGCGGTCCATCGTCACGTCGATCTCGTCGAAGTCCACGCCCTTCTGCTTCAGCAGCTTCTTGGCGCGGTGGCAGAAGCCGCACATCGCGCTGGCGTACATCGTCACCTGGGCCATCGATCCTCCTTCCCCATGTCCGTGGTGGCCGTCATCCGTTCCCGCATCTGGGGCGACGGGCGCGCGCGTGCCACCCATCACACCGGTCGCGGCTGCGGCACGCGCGCAAGTGTGACCACGTCCACGCCCTCGGCGCCGGCGCGCTCCAGCACACGCGCGCAGGCTTCCACGGTCGCCCCCGTGGTGAAGACGTCGTCCACCAGCAGCACGCGCTGCCCGCGCAGATGCTGCACCCGCTTGGGATGCGCCGCAAACGCCCCGGCCACGTTGCGCCGCCGCGCCGCCGGAGACAAATCGCCCTGGCTGGCGGTGTCGCGCGCCCGCACGAGCCCGTCGGGCACGGCCGGCACGCCCAGGCAGCGGCTCAATTCGCGCGCCAGCAGGGCCGATTGGTTGTAGCGCCGCCGCAGCAGCCGCCGGCGGTGCAGGGGCACGGGCACGACCGCGCCGGGCCGCGGCAGGTCGGCGCTCACCCGCGCCATCCAGGCGGCGAAGGCGCGCGCGGCGTCGGTGCGGTCGGCGTGCTTGAAGGCGGTGACGAGCCCCCGACTGCCGGAGTCGTAGGCGAGCGCGGCGCGGGCGTGGGCGAAGCGCGGCGGGCGGGCGATGCAGGCGCCGCACAGCGGCTCCCCGGCGGGCGCGACCTCGAAGGGGAAGCCGCAGCGCGCGCACATGGGATCGGTGAGGAAGGTCAGCTCGCGCCAGCACGGCCCGCAGAGCGTCCCCGATTCCTGCACAATGGCGCCGCAGGCCAGGCAGCGCGGCGGCAGGACCACGTCCACCGCCATCCCGGCCAGGGTGCGCAGCGTGGGCAGCGGCGCGACGCTCATTGCCCATCCCATCAGGCAAAACCCGCACGCAGGCCGGTGTTGGCCTGGCGCGCCCGCCGCCCCATTCTCCGGCCATGTCCGACGAACGCATCCTGGTCTTCGACCGCGCGGCCGTCCGGCGCCGGCGCGAGCGCGCCGCGGCGGACTTCGACCCACACGACTTCCTTGTGGCGGAGGTCGCCGACCGCCTCGCCGACCGGCTGGACGATGTGAAGCGCAGCTTTCCGCTCGCCCTCGACCTGGGCTGTCATGCCGGCACCTTCGCCTCGCTGGTGGGCCCGCGCGGCGGCATCGAAACGCTGATCCAGGCGGATCTGGCGCCGGCCATGGCGCGCCGGGCGGCGGGCGTGGACTCCACGATCGGCCAGCGGCCCGCGCTGGCGGCGGACGAGGAGTTCCTGCCGTTTGCCGAGCGCAGCTTCGACCTCGCCGTCAGCGGCATGGCGCTGCACTGGACCAACGACCTCCCCGGCGCCCTGCTGCAGATCAACCACGCCCTCAAGCCCGACGGCCTCTTCCTGGGCGCGCTGCCGGGCGGCGAGACGCTGCACGAACTGCGCCACGCCATGCTGCTGGCGGAAAGCGAGCTGGAAGGCGGCGCGGGGCCGCGCGTCTCCCCCTTCGCCGAGCTTCAGGACGCCACGGCGCTCTTGCAGCGCGCCGGCTTCGCCCTGCCCGTCAGCGACGTCGACACGATCACCGTGACCTATCCCAACGCGCTGCGACTGATGGCGGACCTGCGCGGCATGGGGCAGAGCAACGCCGTGCGCGAGCGCCGCCGCGCCTGGACCCGCCGGCACACGCTCCTGCGCGCGGCCGAGCTGTACCAGGAGATCTACGGCACGGCCGACGGCAAGGTGCCCGCCACCTTCCAAATCCTCTTCCTCACGGGCTGGCGGCCGGACGCCAGTCAGCCGCTGCCGTTGCGCCCCGGCGACGCGCAGGCCCGGCTGGCGGCGGCGCTGGGCACGGAGGAAATCTCGACGGGCGTGAAGGCGGGGCCGCCGGGGAGCGGCGGACGCGGCGGGCACGGCTGAGATCATCGGCGGCTCAGCGCACGCCGGCGTTGGCGCCGTGGCCCGCCGCCGCGTGACCAGCTTCCGTTGCCGCTTCCCGGAAATAGTGCAGGACGAACACGCGGATGCCGGCGGCGAGCGAGCGCTCCGCGCGCTGGCGCTCGACGTGGGTGCACACCTGATTGAGGTTCATGCCCTCGCGCTGGCAGATCTCGTCCAGCGCATCCCAGACCGCACGCTCCAGCCGCAAGCTGGTCCGCCGGCCGTCCAGCAACACGTTGCGGCTTTTCAGGGTGCTCATCCCGGCACCGTGCTCCGTCCGCCCCGATCCCGTCGGCGCGTGCGAGATGGCGCGCGCAAAGCACGCCGGTCCACCGCGCTGAACGGTGTGGCGCCGGCCGGAAACGCGCCTGCATACCATCGCATGCGCCGTTAACCGGCATCATGGACAACCGGAGGTGGCAGCGCAAGCCATTCGTTCTGGGGATACGCGCAGATGGTGCGCCGACACCGTGTGACGCACGCGCGGATCAAAGAAAGTCGCGGAGCAGGGCCACCAGCGGTTCGTCGGCGGGCGGCATGGGGTAATCGCGCAGGCGCGCCGGCCACACCCACTTGAGCACCTGGCCTTCCAGCGGCTGCACGGTGCCCGCCCAGACGCGGCAGACGTACAACGGCATGAGGAGGTGGAAGTCGTCGTAGGCGTGCGAGGCGAACACCAGCGGCGCGAGGCAGCTGGTGCGCGTGTCGATGCCGAGTTCTTCCCGCGCCTCGCGGATCGCGGCGGACTCGGGCGTCTCGCCCCCGTGCACCTTGCCGCCTGGGAACTCCCACAGCCCCGCCATCGCCTTGCCCGGCGGGCGCTGGGCGATGAGCACGCGCCCGTCGGCGTCGACGAGCGCGAGCGCCGCCACGAGGACGAGCGGCGTGCCGCCGGCCGGCGGGGGTGTGTCGGCCTGCCAGCAGCCGCCCTGTCTATCACCAGTCCCGCCCTGGGTATCACCGGTCATGCGGGTCAGCTTCGGTAATCGGCGTTGATGGCGATGTAGCGGTCGGTCAGGTCGCAGGTCCACACCGTTGCGCTGCCGGCCCCGACGCCGACGTCCACCGCCAGATCGATCTCGCGGCCCGCCATGTGCGCCGCGAGCGGGGCCTCGTCCAGGTCCGGCACGCCCTCGCCGTCGCGCGCCGTCTGGTGGCCGCCGATCCAGATCGCCAAGCGATCACGGTCGGCCCACTCGCCCGCCTTGCCCACAGCCATGACGATGCGGCCCCAGTTGGGGTCGCCGCCGGCCACGGCCGTCTTCACCAGCGGTGAGTTGGCGATCGCAAGGCCGATGCGCCGCGCCGCGGCGTCGCTCTCCGCGCCCGAGACGCGGACGGTGACGAACTTCTCCGCGCCCTCGCCGTCGCGCACGACCTGCTGGGCGAGATCGCGCATCACCTCGCCGAGCGCGCGCCGGAAATCGGCCAAGCGCGGATCGCTCGGATCGACCGCGGCCGGCGTGTCCGCCTTGCCCGTGGCGGCGAGCAGGACGCTGTCCGAGGTCGAGCAGTCGCTGTCGACCGTGATGCAGTTGAAGCTGGTGGCGTTGGCCTCACGCAGCAGGCTGTCCAGCGTGCTTGCGGGCAGGTTGGCGTCGGTCGCCAGGAAGGCCAGCATCGTGCCCATGTCGGGCGCGATCATGCCCGAACCCTTGGCGATTCCGGCGAGCGTGACGCGGGTGCCGTCGATCTCCGCCGTCGCCCAGCTCCCCTTTGCGAAGGTGTCGGTGGTGCGAATCGCATCGGCGGCAGCTTCCCAGCCGGCCGGGGTCAGCCCGTCGACAAGGTGGTGCA
Organism: Limimonas halophila; assembly: GCF_900100655.1. NCBI lineage: Bacteria > Pseudomonadati > Pseudomonadota > Alphaproteobacteria > Rhodospirillales > Rhodovibrionaceae > Limimonas > Limimonas halophila. Next base: position 125,131 of record NZ_FNCE01000003.1, on the reverse strand, counting down.
GCCCATCGGTGATGCGGTCCACCGGAAGCTGCTGGCCGATCACCCCCGTGGAGGCGACCAGGACGGCCTCCGGCGTGCAGCCGAGGCGCTCGGCCAGCGCCCGGGCCTCCCGGCGCACGGCGTCGTCGCCGCGCCGGCCCGTGAAGGCGTTGGCGTTGCCCGAGTTGACCAGGACGGCGCGGCCCGATCCCCCGGTCGCGGCGAGGGCACTGCGGCACCAGTTGACCGGCGCACCGGCGGTGAGCGAGCGCGTGAACACGCCCGCCACTGCGCTGGCGTCGGCCAGCTCGATCAGTGCCACGTCACGCCGGTCCTGCCTGTCGACGCCGCAGGCGCCGGCCGCGACGCGCACGCCCGGCACCGCCGGCATCTCGGGAAAGGACACGGGCGCCAGCGGCGACCGGGGGAGCGGGCCGACCATAGCTCAGTTCCCCGAGCCGCTGGAGCCGGCGCCACCCTGGCCGTTGCCGCCCTGGCCGCCGGAGAGCAACTTCACGCCGCGGTCCGGATACGTTTCCACGTCGGACTGCTCGCGCACCTGCTGAATGGCCTTCTTCACGCCCTGCTGCCGCAGCTTCTTGGAGAGTTCGTCCTTCATCTCCTCGAAGCTCTTGGGCTCCTTCGTGCGCTCGTCCACGACCTTGATGACGTGCCAGCCGTACTGCGTCTTCACCGGGCTCTCGGTGTACTCGTCGACGCCCAGGCCGAATGCGGCCTTGGAGAAGGACTCCACCATGTCGCCCTTGCCGAAGAAGCCGAGGTTGCCGCCCTTCTTGGCGGACGGGCCGGTGGAGTGCTGCTTCGCCAGCTCAACGAAGTTGGCGCCCTCGTCCAGCTTCTTGATGAGCTTGTTCGCCAGCTTCTTGCTGTCCACGAGGATGTGGCGCGCCTTCACCTGCGTCTCGGCCTTGTTGTTCTTCTTGTACTCCTCGTACTCGGCGCGCAGGCGCTCCTCGGTGACGTAGTCCTCGGCCTGCTTCTTCAGGTAGACGTCGGCGAGGATCTGCTGACGCGTGCGCTGCAGGCGGTCCTGAACCTCGGGCTTGTCCAGGAAGCCCTCGGCCTCCGCCTTGTCGGAGACGACGCGCATGTCCACCAGGCGGTCGAGCAATTGCGGAAAGAGCTGCTGGATGCGGTTCTGGTAGCGCTTGGGCAGGCGCTCCGTCGCCTTCATGACCTCCTGGAAACGGATCTCGTTGCCGTCGATGGTCGCGACGACCGGGTTCTCCTTGGCGCTCGCCGTCCCGCTGTCACCGCCCTCGGCGGCCTGCGCCGCCGTGGCCGGCAGTGCCACGAGCGCAGCGAAGCACACGCCCGTCAGCCGGGTGCGAAGCGATCGTGCCGTCATCCCATGAACCTCTTGTCTTTGCTGTGATGTCGTTTGCGCGGGCCGGATGGCCCGCGCGAGCCGGCGCGCATTTGTGCATACGCGGTCGCGCCCGGACAAGCGCCGGCCGACCGGATCGCCCGGCCAGCCGGATACGAGCCGGGCGTGCGTAACGCGATCTTTCACCTGCACGCGCGGCTGGTGGCGGCCGCCGCCGGCGTCCATACCCGACTCGCCCCGCCGCCGCACGCGCCCGCGTTGACGGGAACGCGGCACCGCACGCGCTCTGCGGCGGCCCGGCGGGCGGCGCGCGTTGACAGGCTGTGCGCCGGGGCCTATCTGTCGGCGACGCGCCGCCGCCCCCGGCGTTGTGCGAACAGTGCTCTGAGGATCCTTCATGATCGGCGCGCTCGCCAAACGTTTGTTCGGCACCGCGAACGAGCGTTTCCTGCGCGGCCTGCGTCCGACGGTTACAGCGATCAACAAGCTCGAACCCGAGCTTGAAAAGCTTTCCGACACGGAGCTGCGGGCCCGCACCGACTGGTTCAAACAACGCCTCGCGAACGGCGAGCGGCTGGACGACCTCATGGTCGAGGCTTTCGCCACGGTGCGCGAGGCCGCCAAGCGCACGCTCGGCCAACGCCACTTCGACGTGCAGCTGCTCGGCGGCATGGTCCTGCACAAGGGCATGATCGCCGAGATGAAGACCGGCGAGGGCAAGACGCTGGTGTCCACGCTGCCGGTCTATCTCAATGCCCTGACCGGCAATGGCGCGCACATCATTACGGTCAACGACTATCTGGCCCACCGCGACGCCGAGTGGATGGGTCAGATCTACCGCTTCCTCGGGCTGAGCGTGGACTGCATCACCCACGGCAAGAGCGACGCGGAGCGCCGGCGGGCCTATGCCGCCGACATCACCTACGGCACGAACAACGAGTTCGGCTTCGACTACCTGCGCGACAACATGAAGTTCTCGCTGGACGAGATGGTCCAGCGCGAGTTCAGCTACGCCATCATCGACGAGGTCGACTCCATCCTCATCGACGAGGCGCGCACGCCGCTCATCATTTCGGGGCCGGCCGACGACAGCTCGGACATGTACGTCGCCGCCGACCGGCTGGTGAAGAACCTTGTCGAGAGCGACTACGAGACCGACGAAAAGCAGCGCAGCGTCAACCTGAACGATCAGGGGGTGGAGCACGTCGAGCAGCTTGCCGCGCGCGCCGAGCTGATGGACGAGGAGAGTTCGCTCTTCGACATCCAGAACGTGAACCTGCTCCACCACGTGAACCAGGCGCTGCGGGCGCGCGTGCTCTTCAACCGGGACACGGACTACATCGTCAAGGACGACAAGGTCGTCATCATCGACGAGTTCACCGGCCGCATGATGGAAGGCCGGCGCTTCGGCGAGGGGCTGCACCAAGCGCTGGAGGCCAAGGAAGGCGTCTCGATCCAGAACGAGAACCAGACGCTCGCCTCCATCACCTTCCAGAACTTCTTCCGCATGTACCCCAAGCTGGCCGGCATGACCGGTACGGCCATGACGGAAGCGGGCGAGTTCTCGGAGATCTACGGTCTACAGTGCGCCGAGATTCCGACGAACCGGCCCATGATCCGCAAGGATCACGACGACGTCATCTACCGCACGGCGCGCGAAAAATACGACGCCATCATCGAGCAGATCGAGACCTGCTACAACAAGAACCAGCCGGTGCTGGTGGGCACGGTGTCGATCGAGAAGTCCGAGCAGGTCTCGGAGATGCTCACCGCGCGCGGCATCCCGCACAACGTGCTCAACGCGCGCTACCACGAGCAGGAAGCCTACATCATCGCCCAGGCGGGCACGCCCGGGCAGGTGACGATCGCCACCAACATGGCCGGGCGCGGCACCGACATTCAGCTCGGCGGCAACCCGGATATGCGCATCGAGCGCGAGACCGCGGAGCTTGACGACCCGGACGAGGCCGCGCGCCGCGCCGAGCAGATCCGCGAGGACTGTGCGCGCAAGCACGACGAGGTCGCCAACGCCGGCGGGCTCTTCATCCTGGGCACCGAGCGCCACGAGAGCCGGCGCATCGACAACCAGCTGCGCGGGCGCGCCGGGCGCCAGGGCGACCCTGGCGAATCCGAGTTCTTCCTGTCGCTGGAAGACGACCTGATGCGCATTTTCGGCTCCGAGCGCATGGACTCCATGCTCGGCAAGCTGGGCATCCAGGAAGGCGAGGCGATCACCCACCGCTGGGTGAACAAGGCGTTGGAAAAGGCGCAGTCCAAGGTCGAGGCGCGGAACTTCGACATCCGCCGCAACCTGCTGCGCTTCGACGACGTCATGAACGACCAGCGCAAGGTCATCTACGAGCAGCGCCGCGAGTTGATGGCCGCCGAGGACGTGAACGATACCGTCACGGACATGCGTCGTCAGGTCATCCGCGACATCGTCGCGCGCAACGTGCCGGAGAAAGCCTATCCCGAGCAGTGGTCGCTGGACGAGCTGCACGACGAGTGCAAGCGCATCCTCGGCCTGGACCTGCCCGTGCACGAGTGGGCGCGCGAGGAAGGCATCGCGGACAGCGAGATCCACGACCGCCTCGTGGAGGCCTCGGATCGCCTCATGGCGGAGAAGGCGGCCAACTACGGCCCCGAGATCATGCGCCAGGCGGAAAAGCAGATCGTGCTCTACGTCCTCGACAAGAAGTGGAAAGAGCACCTGCTCAACATGGACCACCTGCGCCAGGGCATCGGCCTGCGCGCGTTCGCCCAGAAGAACCCCCTGCACGAGTACAAGCAGGAGGCGTTCGAGATGTTCGAGGCCATGCTGGCGAGCGTGCGCGAGGAAATCACCTTCATCCTCGCCCATCTCCAGATCCAGGGCGAGGTGCCGGAAGAGTCCGCGCTGGCGGGCGACGCGTCCGCGCAGATGCAGGAGAGCCACGCCGAGCCGGCGACGCTGGGCGCGGCGCCGGAGGAGCCCGCGCTCGCCACCGCCGATGCCGGCGGCGGCGCGGCCCCAGCAGGCGGTGGCGCCAAGCCGCAACCTGTGCGCCACGCCAGCGGCGCCGAAGCCAATCCCCGCGATCCGGACACCTGGGGCAAGGTCGGCCGCAACGCACCCTGCCCCTGCGGCAGCGGCAAGAAGTACAAGCACTGCCACGGCCGGCTGCACTGACCGGCCCTAAGCGTACGGTGCTGCGGCTCCATGACCTATCCGGCGAACGATCCGAAGGGCGCGCGGGTCACGATCGTCCTGGCCGCCGATGACGGCGACGGCATCGGCCAGGACGGCGGGCTGCCGTGGCACCTGCCCGGCGATCTCGCCTTCTTCAAGCGGGTCACGCGCGGCCACCCCGTCGTCATGGGACGGACGACACACGACGCCATCGGCCGCGCGCTTCCGGGGCGCACCAACGTCGTCGTCAGCCGCAACCCGGCCTACCAACCGGCGGAGGGCTGCGTGCTCGCGGGCTCGCTGGACGAAGGTCTGGCGCAGGCGCGCGCGGCGCCCGGCGGCGAGGACATCATGGTGATCGGCGGCGCCGCGATCTTCGAGCAGGCGCTTTCCTACGCGGACGTCTTTTACCTGACGCGCGTCCACGCCAGCTTCCCGGCCGACACCGCGCTGCCCGATCCGGACTGGGCGAGCTGGCGCGAAACCTGGCGGGACGAGCGGGCGGCGGACGACGCCAACGCCCACCCGCACACCTTCCTGCGCTACGAGCGGGTTTCGTGAAGGGAGCGGGTTTCTTGAAGGGACCGGGTTACTCGAACGGCACCGCGATCCAGCGGTAATCGCCGCGGCGGACGACGAGCAGGGTCGCGACCTCGTCGCCCTGCTCCCGCGCCGTCCGCAGGGCGTCGCGGACGGCCGCCGGCGACTCCGTCTCGCGCTGGTTCACCTCGACCACGACGTCGCCGGGCCGCACATCCGCCGCGGCCGCCGGGCTGTCGCCCTCGACGCCGATCACAACCGCCCCCGTGCCGGGCTCGCCCAGGTCGAACTCGCGGCGCGTCGCGTCCGTCAGCGGTGCCAGGGCGAGGCCGGACACCGTCACCCGCTGCGGCTTCTCCGGCTGCGCAGGCTCGCGCTGGCCGGTGAACTTGGCGACCTTGTCGTCGGACAGCCGGGCCAGATCCGTGCGCAGTTGCTGCTGCTCACCGTCGCGGACGACCGTGACCGTCACTTCCTCGCCGACGGGCATCTGCGCCACCATGCGCGGCAGCATGCGCATCTCCGGCACGGGCTCGCCGTTGAAGCGCACGATGACGTCGCGCGGCTGCACGCCAGCGCGCTGCGCCGGGCTGCCGTCGGCCACCGAGGCGACCAGCGCGCCCCTGGCCTCGGCCATCCCCAGGGCGCTGGCCAACTCGGGCGTCACCTTCTGGATGCGCACACCCAGCCAGGCGCGTTTCACGCGCCCGCCCTCACGCAGTTCCGCCACGACCCGCTGGGCCATGGACGCGGGCACGGCGAAGCCGACGCCCACGGAGCCGCCGTTGGGCGAGAAGATGGCCGTGTTGACGCCGATGACCTCGCCCTCGGCGTTGAACAGCGGGCCGCCGGAGTTGCCGCGGTTGATGGCCGCATCGGTCTGGATGAAGTTGTCATAGGGACCGGCGTTGAGGTCGCGCCCGCGCCCCGAAACGATGCCGGCCGTCACCGAGCCGCCAAGCCCGAAGGGATTGCCGATCGCCAGCACCCAGTCGCCGATCTGCGCGGCTTCGGAATCGCCCCACTCGACGGCCGGGAGGGCCCGGTCGGCGTCCACTTTCAGCAGCGCCAGGTCCGTCTTGCGGTCCTGCCCGACGACCTCGGCTTCCAGCTCACGGCCGTCACTGAAGCGCACGTTCACGGTGTCCGCCTTGGCCACCACGTGATGGTTGGTGACGATGTAGCCGGACTCTCCGATCACGAAGCCGGAGCCGAGCGAGCGCGGCGCCGGCATGGACCGCCCGCCGCCTTCGCCGCCGAAGCGCTCTTCGAAGAAGTCGCGCAGGCTGCCCTCGCCGCGGGACTCCACCTTCTTCTCCGCGGCGATGTTCACGACCGAGGGAACGAGCTTTTCGGCCATGCCGGAAAAGCCCGTGCGCTGGGCCGCCGACCCCTGGGCCGACGCCGTCACGGGCGCGGCCAGCACCGCGACGGCGATGGCCGCGACGCTCAAGGCTTTCACGGCACGGGCTGCAGCCGGAGCACGGGTGGACACGGGTCTTTCCTCCTCGCGGTCTGGCGCGGCCCGGCGAGCCGGTCCGGGCCTCAGCCCCGCACCAAATACAGCACGAACACACCGGCCAGGGCCACCAACAAGCCGCCCCAGCGCATGGCCTCGCGCGGCATGGCGTCCAGGGTTTCCAGCGCCCGGCGCAGGGCACTGGGCAGGAGAGCGAGCGCGACGCCCTCGAACACCAGCACCAAGCCCAGGGCCGTCACGAAGTCCGCCAGATCGAGCGCCACGGTGATCGGCTCTCGCCGCCCCGCCCCAGGTGCGCCTTATCCGCCGAACACCGAGCTCGTGGCGGTCTCGCCGCCCTCGCGGCCCGACACCTGGCCGTCCTGCGACGGCGCATCCGGGATGTCCCCGGGCTCCACACCGAGGGCGTCGGTGATGGCGCCCTGGTTGAACAGCCGGAAGAAGGCGTTCCGCTCCGTGGAGAGCACGAGGTAGCTGTTGTCCGAGCCGTCCTGGTTGATCGACTTCTCGTAGGCCTGCAGCGAGCGGTAGAAGTTGAAGAACTCGGGCGCCTGGCCATAGGCCTTGCTGAGCGTGCGCGTGCGCGTCGCCTCGGCCTCACCGCGCAGGATCTCCGACTCGCGCTGCGCCTCGGCCTTGATAACCGTGGCCTGCCGCTCGGCGTTGGCGCGGATCTCGCGCGCCCGCTCCTGCCCGCGCGCCCGGATCTGGGCGGCTTCCTGCTGGCGCTCGGAGCGCATGCGCGAGTAGACGGCCTCCTGCACCTGCTCGGGCAGGTCGGTGCGGCCGATGCGCACGTCGACGACGTTGATGCCGAAGCGTTCGGCCTCCTTGTTCACCTGCTTGCTGATGCGCTCCATGATCGCGGCGCGCTCGTTGGACAGCAGGCTGGCGAGATCGACGCTGCCGAGCACGCTGCGCAGGCTGGAGTTGATGATGGAGCCCAGCCGCGCGCGCAGGTTTTCTTCCACGCGCACCGTCTGGAAGAACTGCAGCGGGTTGTCGATGCGGTAGCGCGCGAAGCTGTCCACGTCCAACGGCTTCTGGTTCGCCAGCAGCACGCGCTCCACCGGCGGGTCCAGGTCGATCAGGCGCTTCTCGTAGGTCACGACCTCCTGAACGAAGGGCACCTTCACGTGCAGGCCGGGCTCGCGGATGACGTTCCGCGGGTCGCCGAACTGCAGCACGATCGCCTGCTGCGTCTGGTGGACGGTAAAGAGCGCGCTGGACGCCACGATGATCAGCGCCACCGCCAGCACGCCCAGCGATATGACCTTCTTGCTCGTCATCACGAACCGCTCCGCGGTTGGGGCCGGCGGGCAGCGGCCCGGCCGGCGCCCGGGGTTCAGCGCGCGCGCTGCGCCGAGGTTGCGTTGGAGTCGCCGCCGGACGTGTCCTCGCTCTGCGAGGTGGTCTGCCCGCCGGCCGGACGGCGCTTGCGCAGCTCATCCAGGGGCAAATACGGCACCGTGCCGTTGCCGCTGCCGCTCATCAGCACCTTGTCCGTGCGCCCGTAGATGGTCTGCATCGTCTCCAGGAACATGCGCCGCTGGGTGATCTTCGGCGACTCCTCGTAGGCGCCGCGCACCTGCGAGAAGCGCTCCGCTTGACCCTCGGCCTCGTTGACGATGCGCGAGGCGTAGGCCTGCGCGTCGTTGCGGATCTGGGCCGCCTTGCCGCGCGCCTTGGGAATGATGTCGTTGCGGTAGGCCTGGGCCTCGTTGACGAGGCGATCCTGGTCCTGCTTGGCGCGCTGGACCTCGTTGAAGGCGTCCATCACCGGCTCGGGCGGCTGGACGTTCTGCAGCTTCAGGCCCGTGATCTGAACGCCCGCGCCGTAGTTCTCCAGGATGTCCTGCAGCAGTTCGCGGGTCTTCGTCTCGATCTCGGCGCGCGCCTCGGTCAGCGCCGGCTGCAGGGCCGTGCGGCCGATGATCTCGCGCATCGCGCTCTCGGCGGCGATCTTCACGGTTTCCTGGGCGTTGCGGACATTGAAGAGGTACTTGCCCGCGTCCGCGATGCGCCACTGCACCGAGAACTGGATGTCGATGATGTTCTGATCGCCGGTGAGCATCAGGCTCTCTTCGGCGATGTCGCGGGTGCGCGTCTGTGAGCCGGTGCCGACCTGCCGCAGACCGATGTTGATCTGGCTGATCTGCTCCACCGAGGGCGTGACCACGCTTTCGATGGGGTACGGCAGATGCCAGTTCAGGCCGGGCTGCGTGGTCGCCACCCACTGCCCGAAGCGCAGCACGACGCCGCGCTCGTCCGGCTGGACGCGGTAGAAACCGGTCACCAACCAGATCGCGACGATCACCAGCACCGCCAGCAGAATGCCGCGGCCGCCCATGTTGCCGCCGGGCATCAACTGCTTGAGCTGGTCCTGCCCCTTGCGGACGAGGTCGTCGATGTCGGGCGGGCGCTGACCGCCCCCGCCGCCTCCGCCGCCGCCGAAGGGGCCGCCGCCGCGGCCGCCCCGGCCGCCGCTGCCGTTGCCGCGACCGCCGCCGCCCCAGGGGCCGCCGCCGCCGGAACCGCCGCCCCAAGGGCCGCCCTGCTGCTGCCAAGGCATGATGGATGCGCTCCGCGTGGGTATCTCGTGTCGACGCTGGCCTTTCACGCCGCCGGATCACCGCCCATATCCGCTGCGGACATCGACGAGCCGGCGCGCCGCGGCCATGACGTCAGGCGTCGCCATATCGTCCGGAAAGCGGAGAGATCAAGCATGAGCCGTGTCACCGAGGACAGCATCTACGCCGCCCTCCGGAACATCCTGGACCCCGCCTCCGGCCAGGACCTCGTCACCCGGAAGATGGTCACCGGCCTCGTGGTCAAGGACGGCAACGTCGGGTTCGCCATCGAAATCGACCCGCAAACATCCCACGACATGGAAGCCGTGCGCAAGCGCGCCGAACAGGCGGTGCTCGCGCTGGACGGCGTGTCCTCGGTCACGGCCGTGCTCACGGCCCACACCGAGGCGCCGGGCGACAGCGGTTCCGCCGGGAAGATGCAGCAACAGGCCGGTGGCGCGCAGCAGCACGGCGGCGGGCACAGGCATGGCCACGGCCAGGGTCACGCTCAGGGCCAGGGCCAGGGCCAAGGCTCTGGTCAGCGCGGCGGCGACCAGCGCCGGGGCGGCACGCAGCAGGCCATCCAGATGCCGGGCGTGCGCGCCATCGTGGCGGTCGCCAGCGGCAAGGGCGGCGTGGGCAAGAGCACCACGGCCGCCAACCTCGCCCTCGCCGCCGCGCGGGAAGGCCACCGCGTGGGCCTGCTGGACGCCGACATCTACGGCCCCTCCGCCCCGCGCATGATGGGCGTGAGCGGCAAGCCGGAGCTGACCGAGGGCAAGCGGCTGATTCCCAAGGAGGCGCACGGCATCAAGGTGATGTCGATGGGCTTCCTGGTGGACGAGGACACGCCCACGGTCTGGCGCGGGCCCATGGTGCAGACGGCCATCCAGCAAATGCTGCGCGACGTCGAGTGGGGCGAGTTGGACCTTTTGATCGTCGACATGCCGCCGGGCACGGGCGACGCGCAGCTCACGCTGTCCCAGCAGGTGCCGCTGGCGGGCGCGGCCATCGTCACCACGCCGCAGGACCTGGCCCTGACCGACGCCAACAAGGGCCTGAACATGTTCCGCAAGGTGGACGTGCCCGTGCTCGGCTTCATCGAGAACATGAGCTACTTCCAGTGCCCGAGCTGCGGCGAGCGCCACCACGTCTTCGCCGAGGGCGGCGGCCGGCGCGAGGCCGCGCGCCTGGGCACGGAGCTGCTGGGAGAGATCCCGCTGGACATCGTCATCCGCGAGACCTCGGACGGCGGGAACCCGGTGGTCGTCGCCCATCCCGAAAGCCCGCACGCCGCGGCCTATGGCAACATCGCCCGGCGCATCGCCGAGCAGGTGCTGGACGGCGGCGCCACGCGTCAGGCGCCCAAGATCACGATGTCCTGAGGGATCACGATGTCTTGAGCGCTGCCGAGCCGACATGAAAGTCGTCTACCCCGAGCGTCACGCCTACCACCGCCCGCGGCACTTCCTGGCGGCCGGGGCGCACCGCCCGAACCCGGAAGCGCCCGAGCGCGCCGACCGCCTGCGCGCCGCCACCAAGGCGGACGGGCACACCGTGATCGCCGCCGACGCGCACGGCCCCGGCCCGGCTGCGGCGGTGCACACGCCGGCCTATCTGCACTTTCTGCGCACGATCGTGGGGCGCTGGCGGCAGATCGAGGGCGCCAGCGAGGAGGTCATCCCCAAAACGCATCCACAGGGGCGTTGGGGCGCGGGCTACCCGGAGTCCCCGGTCGGTCAGGCCGGCTACCACCAGGCCGACACCGCCTGCCCCATCGCCGAGGGCACCTGGGAGGCGGTCGTGAACAGCGCCGAGGCCGCCGTGACCGGGGCCGAGCTGGTGGCCGCGGGCGAACCCGTCGCCTACGCCCTGTGCCGCCCGCCCGGCCACCACGCCTTTCCCGACATGGCCGGCGGCTTCTGCTTCCTGAACAACACCGCGATCGCCGTGGAGCGCCTGCGCCGTCACGCCGGGCGCGTCGCCGTGCTCGACGTGGACGTGCACCACGGCAACGGCACCCAGAGCGTTTTCGACCAGCGCCCGGACGTGTTCACGGTGTCCCTGCACGCCGACCCGGCGCACTACTTCCCCTTCTACTGGGGCTACGCGCAGGAGCGCGGCACCGGCCCCGGCACCGGCTACAATCTCAACCTGCCCCTGCCGCTGGGCACGCGGATCGACGCCTACATGGCCGCGCTCGACCATGCGCTGGCGCAGATCCGCGCCTTCGACCCGGACGTCCTGGTGGTCGCGCTGGGCCTGGACGCCCACGTCGACGACCCCTTGCAGGGCATGGCGCTGACGACCGCCGAGCTGGGCCGCGTTACGGAAGCGATCGCGGCGCTGCGCCTGCCCACGCTGCTGGTGCAGGAAGGCGGCTATCTCCAGCCCGCGCTGGAAGCCAACCTCCAGGCGGCGCTGCGCGGCTTTGCCGCGCTCGATCGCGGGTAAGCCTCACCGCAGGCCGGGGTCGTGGCCGTAGCGCGCGCGGTAGAGCCGCGTGGACAGGATGTGGCGGTGCTCGGGGGAGAGGTCGCGGTAAGCCGCGTGGATCTCGCTCAGCGCCGCGCGCAGGCTGTACAGCTGGTCGAGGAGGTGGAGCACCAGCGGCATCGCCTCGGCGTCGATGCCCATGTCGTGATGCAGCTGCGCGATCAGCGCGATGCGCGCCTCGTCCGCCTCGTCGAAGAACCAGCGGCCCGATTCGGCTACCGGGAGCACCCAGGCTTCCTCGACCCAGGCGGTGATCTCGGCTTCCGACACCGACGTGGCCGCGACCACCTCCGCCAGCGTCTTCGCCATACCTGGCCCCCGTTTCAGACCATGCCCGCCTTTTCACGCGGGTTGTACGGGTGCTTCTTCGCCCAGTCCTTGACGAACTTCTTCAGCTCGTCGTCGGGCTTCTCGGGCAACACCACCTGCAGGCGCACGTACTGGTCGCCCGCGTCCTCGCCCTTGGGCTGGATGCCGCGCCCGCGCAGGCGCATCGTCTTGCCGGTGTTGGAGCCCGGCGGCACCTTCATCTGCACCTTGCCGGTCACCGTGGGCACCGTGACGGTCGCGCCCTCCACGGCCTCCTGCAGGCTCACCGGCAGATCCACGTAGACGTCCTTGCCGTCGCGCGAGAAGCGCGGGTCCTTGTCCACGTTGATCTTGACGTAGGCGTCGCCCGGCGGCCCGGCGCCCAGGCCCGGCTTGCCCTTGCCCTTGAGGCGCAGTGTCTGCCCGTCTTCGCAGCCCGGCGGGATGTTGATGTCCACCGTCTCCCCGTCGGCCAGGCGCACGCGCTTGCGCGCCCCTGCCGCGGCTTCCTGAAAGCTCACGCGGATCTGGTAGTTGACGTCGCCGCCGCGCGCCTCGGAGCGCTTCCAGCCGCCTCCGCCACCGGGACCACCGGCTGAAAAGCCGCTGCGGCGCTTGAAGCCGCCGCCGAAGAGGTCGGCGAAGATGTCCTCGGCCGAAAACTCTTCGCCGAAGTCGAACTGGCGGTACTTGCCGCCGCCACCACCGTCGGCGTAGGAGCGGTAGAAGCCGCCCGGTCCAGCGCCCGCGCCGGCCCCGCGCATGCCCTGCTCCTGGCCCGCGGCGTCGATTTCCCCGGCGTCGTAGCGCTTGCGCTTATCCGGATCGCCCAGGATGTCGTAAGCCTGGGAGATATCCTTGAACTTCTGCTCGGCGTCCTTGTTTCCCGGATTCAGGTCCGGATGGTACTTCTTCGCCAGCTTGCGGTACGCTTTCTTGATGTCGTCCTGACTGGCATCGCGCGAGATGCCCAGCACCGCGTAAAGGTCGGTCATGCGGCCCGCTTCGCCCTGTTCGCTGCCTGCCTGCGCCGGCCCGTGAGCCGGCGGCGATGGTTCCGGTGATCCGCCAGCGGGCTGGCCCCGTCAAGGCCGGCGGCCGCGCTGTACCGCTGCGGGCCGCCCGGCGGTGGTCCGGCCCCGCCCGGCCGGCGGAGCGACGATGTTGCCCGTGTCTCCGACCTAAGTGGGGCTAGATGATTTTCCAAGAGCCGTCGGGCTGACGACACGCCGTGCCATAGGCCTGCTGCGTCTCGCCGCCCACCGTCACCGTCTGCTGAAACTCACGGCAGTAGGTGCCGTCCGCGCGCTGGAACGTTTCCGTCGGCGTCACCTTGCCGCTGTTGCCGCTGTCCGGATTGCTCCAGGTCGAGGTCTGGCCGCTCTTCGTGTGCTCCAGCGCCGCCTGGGTCGTTCGCGCGGCGTAAATCCGGTCCGCGCGGTCCAGCGACTTGCCGAACTCGCTGCCGATGAGCGCGCCCACGGCCGCGCCCGCGCCCGTCGCCCACAGCTGCCCCTTGCCGCCGCCCACCTTGGAGCCAAGAAATCCACCCAGGATGGCGCCGCCGATCGTGCCGATCGACTGCTTCGGCCCGGGCTGATCCCCCGAATTCGCACACCCCGCCGCCACCATCGCGGTCAGGGCCAGGGCCGCCAAAATGCGTCGCACCGTCATCTCGTATCCTCGCTGCCGCGGCGCGCGCCGCACGAATGCGCTGCCTGGGCGGGAGTATACTTGACCCGTCACGCCAGCGGCCACGATTTTTCCATAACCCATAAATGCAAAGGGCCGACGCAACCATGTTCCCCGACGACCCGCCCGCCGACCCCTTGGAGCTGTTCGCGTCCTGGTATCAGGACGCCTGGGACAGCGAGATCAACGACCCCAACGCCATGGCCGTCGCCACCGTCGGCGAGGACGGCATGCCCTCGGTGCGCATGGTGCTGCTGAAGGGCTACGACCACGACGGCTTCGTCTTCTACACCAACCTGGAAAGCCGCAAGGGTGTGCAGCTGCGAACCCACCCCAAGGCCGCCTTCGTCATGCACTGGAAGAGCCTGCGCCGGCAGGTGCGCGTGGAAGGCCACGTCAGCCAGGTCGGCGACGCGGAAGCCGACGAATACTTCGCCTCGCGCGCCCACGGCAGCCAGGTCGGCGCCTGGGCCAGCAAGCAGTCGCGCCCGCTGGAATCCAAGCACGCCCTCAAGAAGCGCGTCGCCGAATACGGCACCCGCTACGCCGTCGGCCCCGTGCCGCGCCCGCCCGAGTGGTCCGGCTTCCGCATCTCCCCAACCCGCATCGAGTTCTGGGAGGAAGGCCGCTTCCGCCTGCACAACCGCCTCGTCTACGAGCCCGACGACGCCGGCGGCTGGACCACCACAATGTTGTACCCATAGCCACGGATGATTCTTAGAACCATCTGTCATTCGACAGCGGCGTAAACACGAGGGTGTTTAATCCCTTTTTGTCATTCGATACCGGCATCACGCAGCAAATGCACGGGTCACTCATGACCAAAACACGATCCTGTTTTATCGCATCCGTAACTTTATACAAGCAAAACGGGGAAATAAAAAGCTTGCGGCTATTTTCAGTGGAATCGAACCGACCTACAAGACGATTTGCATTCATGTAGGGCGGATTAGCCGCGTCAGCGGCAATCCGCCGATCCCCGGCACGCTGGATCCCAAGATCGGGGTCTTGGGATGACGCAAGTCACGACCGCCGCACCATTCGACTGGATCCGCCAACAGGCGATTCGCCGGTCTGCGCGGAAAAACGCCAACGCGCCCCGTGGCCGAGTAACTGGCGAATAACCGGCAAAGCCGTTCTGGCTTTAGGAAACGCGAGGAAGGTGGGTGGTGGAGCCGACGGGATTCGAACCCGTGACCTCCAGAGTGCGATTCTGGCGCTCTCCCAGCTGAGCTACGGCCCCACCGAGGTCCACGAAGGACGTAAGGCCAACGGCGGGCTGAGACAAGGGCTGTGATGCCCGCGCCGCCGTCGTGTGCGCTGGAACATGCGGACACGGTTGCGGGCTGTCAAGCCTGCGCCGCGGCCTTGTGTGGGTCCGGGGCGATGGCTAGCCTGCCCGCGCTCACTGCCCGCACGCCGGTTGAAGGTTCCACCGCATGCAGACCGTGCTCCTGCCGCTGATCCAGGTCGTCAACATCGCCCTGCAGCTCTACGTCTGGGCGATCATCATCTCCGCGATCATGAGCTGGCTGATCGCCTTCGACGTGATCAACACGCGCAACCAGTTCGTCTACATGGTCGTCGACTTCCTGTGGCGGATCACGGAACCCGCGCTGCGGCCGATTCGCCAGTTCCTGCCCAACCTGGGCGGCATCGACATCTCGCCGATCGTGCTGATCCTCGGCATCTTCCTGCTGCAGCGGATCCTCGGCAACGTCGCCATGCAACTTCAGACCGCCGGCGCCCCGGTCGCGGGCGGGACGCCAATGTAGCGCCTACCCATGGACGGCCCGTGGGACCAGCTCGCCGACGGCCTGCGCCTGCGCGTGCGCGCCCAGCCGGGCGCCAAAGCGGACCGCATCGACGGCCTCCACGCCCACGCCGACGGGCGCCCCGCGCTCAAGGTCCGCGTGCGCGCCCCGGCCCAGGACGGCAAGGCCAACACCGCGCTGACCGCCTTCCTCGCCAAGCGCTGGGGCCTGAAGAAGGCCGACGTCACCCTAACGGCCGGCCAGACGGGCCGCGACAAGACGGTCCACCTGCGCGGCGACCCGGCCGAACTCGCCGCGCGCCTCGCGGCCGATTGTGAATGAGCTATCGAGCGGGTCGGTTGCGAACACACGAACGGCGGTGACAAACACGCGCCCGCGCGCGTTTGCGCGCACATCCCGGGCGGATTGCATACGGGCGCGCCACCACCGGCGCGCCGAACCAACAGCCATGACACGAAGGGGAGCAACGCCATGAGCCAGGCCCAGGCGGGTGACGCCACCATCATCGACGGCAAGGGCTTCGCGGCCGATCTGCGCAGCGGCGTCGCGCAGCAGGTCCAGGCGCTGAAGGACCAGCACGGCATCACGCCCGGCCTGGCGGTCGTGCTGGTGGGCGAGAACCCGGCCAGTCAGGTCTACGTCCGCTCCAAGGCCAAGAAGACGGTCGAGGTGGGGATGGAGTCCTTCCACCACCA
Source organism: Limimonas halophila (assembly GCF_900100655.1). Classification (NCBI taxonomy): domain Bacteria; kingdom Pseudomonadati; phylum Pseudomonadota; class Alphaproteobacteria; order Rhodospirillales; family Rhodovibrionaceae; genus Limimonas; species Limimonas halophila. The sequence goes on along the minus strand of NZ_FNCE01000003.1, from coordinate 109,078 downwards.
CCTGGACGCCAACACCAGCGAGCACGAGCTGCTCGACCTGGTCCAGCAGCTCAACGACGACGAGCGCGTCCACGGCATCCTCGTCCAGCTGCCGCTGCCGGATCACATCGACGAGGACAAGGTGATCCACACCATCGATCCCCAGAAGGACGTGGACGGCTTCCACCTGATGAACGTGGGCCGGCTGGCGACCGGCGACCTGGACAACGCCATGGTGCCCTGCACGCCGCTGGGCTGCCTGATGCTGCTCAAGGATCAGCTCGGCGACCTCTCCGGCAAGAAGGCGGTCGTGGCCGGGCGCTCCAACATCGTCGGCAAGCCCATGGCCCACCTGCTGCTGGCCAACAACTGCACGACCGAGATCGTGCACTCGCGCACGCGCGACATCGCCGCCGAGTGCCGCGACGCCGACATCCTCGTCGTCGCCGTGGGCAAGACGCGGATGGTGCGCGGCGACTGGATCAAGCCCGGCGCCACGGTCATCGACGTGGGCATCAACCGCCTGGACCCCGAGCCGGGCGAGGAAAAAGGCAAGTTGGTCGGCGACGTCGCCTTCGACGAGGCCAAGCAGGTCGCCGGCGCGATCACGCCCGTGCCCGGCGGCGTCGGCCCCATGACGATCGCGGTGCTGCTCGCCAACACCGTCACCGCCACCTGCCGCCAGCACAACGTCGCCGAGCCGGCGCGGAGCTGATACCAGCGAGGCAATGAAATCAGTTGCGCCCGGAGCGGACACTTATACCATCGAGCCAATCAAGTCATAAGCTGCGAGAGCATAGCCCCATCCCCCTCTGGGTTTTGGGCTGTCGCCCCAAACCCGTCTCCCCCTTCCCCTGCTAGGGGAAGGGAGAGATGACAGTGGGGGTTGGGGTCGATGATTTCATCAACTCGGCGGTATTATTCATGTTCAGGTACGTGGACCACCGGATCGGCGTCCGATGGTAACGGCCATCCACGTCTGATTTCTGAAAAGGCGTCCGCTCCGGCCTTCAGATTTCCGGGTTTTCGCGCGGCGGGAAGGCGTGTTGGTGATAGGTGTCGCGGAAGTGCGTCAACGCCCAGCGCACCGAGGGGAAGGACAGCTCGGCCCAGGGGATATCGCCCCAGGGCACCAGGATAAGCTCCGCCGATTCCGGCCCCGCTTCGATCGTCTCCGGATTCAACAAACGCGCCCGGTAAATCAGGTGCACCTGCCCGATGTGGGGAATGGAATACACCCCCAGCAGGCTTTCGATGGCGATGTCCGCGCCGGCCTCTTCCCAGGCCTCGCGCGCCGCGCCCGTTTCCGCGGCCTCCCCCAGCTCCATGTAGCCGGCGGGCATCGTCCAGGTGCCCAGCCGCGGCTCGATGTTGCGCCGGCACAGCAGGATGCGCTCGTCGGGCGCATAGCACACGGCGCCGACGACGATCTTGGGGTTCTCGTAGTGGATGAAGCCGCAGTCGCCGCAGACCAGGCGGTGACGGTCGTCACCCTCGGGAATGCGGCGGACGAAGCCGGTTCGGGCGGGGCGCTCGGGATCGCTCATGGTGCGGGAGTGTGGGCGGCACCGAGGCCCGCGACAAGGCGGCGGCGGGCCGCTGTTGGGCGCGCGGGCGCGTTTATGCCGCCGGGACGGCTTCCGTGTCCGGCACGATCGGGAACACGCCGTCGAGAACGACCTCGCCGCCCCCGTCGACGACCGTCGGTGCGTCGGCGTTGGCGATCACGACGGCGCAGGTCGCGATCATCGCCAGCCCGCCATCTTCGTCCGCCAGCGGGCAGAGCACCCGCCCACACGACCGCAGCGTTCCATACGGCGTCACGTGCCGCGAGTGCGCGCAAACCGGCCCCTCGGCTTGCCGCACGGCGTCGTGGATCCGCGTCATCAGCCCGGTGAACGGCGTGCCCGCCGGCAGATCGTCCATGAAGCGGCCGGTGGGGTCCATGCCGAGCGCGTCGGTAACGGCCGTCCCGACGAGGCGGTAGCGGTACCGCTCGCCGTGCACCTCGACCAGCATGAGGTTGGGCAGCAGGGCCGGAATGTCAGCCGGGTCGAGATCGCGGCGACGCGGCCATTCGCCGGTCCCACAGCGCCGGGCGTGCCAGTAGCGGTAAAATTCGGACAAGCGCGCCTCGGGGATGTCTCTCGGAGTCGTTTGGGTTGCGCTCAGCCGCGTCTCGGCCGGCGCGGACAGCACGCGGTCCGGTTCCGGTTTCCTCGCAAACATTGGGCTCTGCCCTCCCCCGGCAGGGCCGTTGCCGCCAACGACGGCGGGCGACCGATGCTGCGCCCGCATTCACGTTAAATTTTATATTAATGCCGCTACACAAAACCGGTCAACGAAAAGAACCGGCTAGACCACCAGATCCACGAAGCTGCCGCGCGGGAGGATGCGCCCGGCTTCGGCGGCGCGGGCGGCGCGCTCGGCGGGATCGAACGGGCGCTCCTGCTGCGTAGCCGGATCCGGCGTCCCGGCGTCCGGCTGCCCGCCGCCGACCTGGCGGTTGGGCCGTGTCTCCGGCACGCTCTGATCCGGAATCTGTGGCCGCTGGACCAGATTCTGCAGCTGACGCAGGACGGTGTTGACCTGCTCGTTCTGCCCGAGACTGCCGGGAAGGCGCATGATCGCTCCGGACTCCAAAGCCGTCATCAGTTTGCCTGACACAACGGAAAAGACGCAAGCTCCCCAGGGGATTATCGAGGGGGTTGGGCTCGGTTGGGGCTTCCGTTAACGTAGCCTAACCTGCACGCGAAGGGGTCCGGTCGGACTCACACGGTCGATCCAAGCGCAGCAACAACGTGAAAGAAGGGGAGCGCCGTGGCCGAACACGCCGCGTCCGAGGGGACGAGCCCGCCCATGCTGGAAGTCGACGACCTGGTGAAGAGTTTCGGGGGCCTGCGGGCCATCGACCACGCCAGCCTGTCGGTCGCCCCGAACACGATCACCGGGCTCATCGGGCCCAACGGCGCCGGGAAGACCACGCTGTTCAACATCATCACGGGCTATATCCCGCCCGACAGCGGACGCGTGCGCTTCCGCGGCGACGACATCACCAACCTGCCCGCGCACAAGATCTTCCTGAAGGGACTGTGCCGCACCTTCCAAATCCCGCGCGAGCACCCCAGCATGACGGTGCTGGAAAACCTCATGCTCGTGCCCCCGCACCAGAGCGGGGAGTTCGTGCTCGCCGCGATCTTCCGGCCGGGCAAGGTGCGCACGGAGGAAGCCCGCATCCGCCAGCAGGCGCTGGAGGTGCTGGAGTTCCTCAACCTCACCCACATCAAGGACGAATACGCCGGCAAGCTGTCCGGCGGCCAGAAGAAGCTGCTGGAGCTGGGCCGCATCCTCATGGCCGAGCCGGCGATGGTGCTGCTGGACGAGCCGGGCGCGGGCGTGAACCGCACCCTGATGCAGCGCATCACCGACAACATCAGCTACATGCAGCGCGAGCGCGGCATCACCTTCCTGCTCATCGAGCACGACATGGACCTGGTGATGAACCTGTGCGACCCGGTCATCGTGATGAGCGAGGGGGCCAAGCTCATGGAGGGCCCGCCGGAGGTCGTGCGCAACGACCCGCGCGTGCTGGAAGCCTACCTGGGGGGCCAGTATGCCGCTGCTGAAGGTTGACGGGATCACCTGCGGCTACGGCGACGCCGAAATCCTCTCCAACGTCTCCATGGAGATCGGCAACGCCGAGATCGTCTCCATCATCGGCCCCAACGGGGCCGGCAAGTCGACCCTGATGAAAGCCGTCTTCGGCCTGCTGCACCCCTGGCGCGGCACGATCAGCTTCAACGGCCAGGACATCTCCCGCTTCGAGCCCTACGAGATCGTGCGCACGGGCATGTGCTACGTGCCGCAGGTGGACAACGTCTTCACCTGGCTGACGGTCGAGGAAAACCTGGAGATCGGCGCCTACACGCTGACCGGCGCCAGCCTGCAGGAGCGCAAGGACACCGTCTTCGAGCTCTTCCCGCGCCTCGCCGAGCGCCGGCGCCAGCGGGCGGGCAAGATGTCGGGCGGCGAGCGCCAGATGGTCGCCATGGGCAGCGCGCTCATGCTCGACCCGTCGCTGCTGCTGCTCGACGAGCCGTCCGCCGGGCTCGCGCCCAAGATGGTGGAGCACATCTTCGACCGCATCCGCACCATCAACCGCACCGGGCTGGCGATCATGATGGTGGAGCAGAACGCCAAGCAGTCGCTGCAGATGGCGCACCGGGGCTACGTGCTCGCCAGCGGCGAAAACCGCGTGGAAGGCACCGGCCAGGAGCTGCTCAACGACCCGGACGTGGCGCGCCTCTACCTGGGCGGCTGATCGCGCCACGGCACCGGATCGCACGGACAAGACCTTCGAACAGGGAGTCACGGCATGGCCGTCGCACAGGACCAGGCCGACATCCGCTTGAGCGAGCGCATCCGCGCCGCCGTGCAGACCAGGAAGATGCTGTGGGGCACGCTGATCGCGCTCTTCGCCATCTGGATCGTGATCTCGCTGGCCAGCGGCGTGTCCTCGGGACGCATCATCTCGCTCATCGCCTGGGGGATCATGCTGGGGGGCGTGATCGGACTCGGCAGCATCGGGCTGACGCTGACCTACGGCGTGCTCAAGTTTCCCAACTTCTCACACGGCGCGCTGGTGTCGCTGGGCGCCTATCTGGCCTTCGCGGTGGTGGACCTGCTGCCCAATACCGCGCGCATCGGCCCGTTCTCCTTCGGCTGGGAGTTCGTGCTGGGCATCCTCGTCGGCGCCCCCATCGTGGGCGTTGTCTGCCTGGCCATCGACCGCGTGATGTACCGGCCCCTGCGCACGAGCAACGCCTCGCTGGTGCTCTTCGCCATGGCGTCGCTGGCGATGGCGTTCTTCCTGCGCTCCATCATCTACATGATCTGGAGCGGCGACTTCCGCTTCTACTACCCCGGCAGGTCCGCGCCGGCGCTGGACCTGCCGCTGGGCATCCGCGTGCAGGCGGACCAGCTCTTCATCCTGCTGCTCGCGGCCGTGCTGGTGGCGGCCGTCTACCTGCTGCTGGAATACACCAAGATGGGCAAGGCCATGCGGGCCACGGCCAACAACCCCGAGCTGGCCCGCGTCCGCGGCATCAACACCGAGCGCGTGATCGCCTCAACCTGGATGATGGCCGGCGCGCTCGCCACGGCCGGCGGGGCGATGTACGGCCTGTCCTCGCAGCTGCGCCCGGAGATGGGCTTCTGGCTGCTGCTGCCGATGTTCGCCGCCGTGATCATGGGCTCGATCGGCAACCCGCGCGGCGCACTCGTGGGCGCGCTCATCATCGGGGTGGCCACGCAGCTCTCCACCTCGCTCATCAGCCCGGCCTACGGCCCCGCCGTGGCCTTCGTGCTGCTGATCATCACCATCGTCATCCGGCCCCAGGGCCTGCTTGGCGCGCCGGGGGAGTGAGCCGTCATGACCGAGGCAGCATTCGTCAAAGGTATCCTGCTCGCGATCCCGATCTTCGTGCTGGCGCTGTGGCTGGTGCCGGGGCGCTGGTACGCGCGCGTGCCCGGCGCGGCGGTGGCCGGCATCGCCCTGGGGCTGCTGATCGCCAGTCTGATGGGCGCGGGCAACCTGTCCTACGTCGTCAGCTTCCTGAGCATGGCCAGCATCTACGCCGTGCTGACGCTGGGGCTGAACGTGCAGTGGGGCTACACCGGCCACCTGAACTTCGGCATCGCCGGCTTCTTCGCCGTGGGCGCCTTCACCACGGCGCTGGTGACCACCTCGGCCCCCACGGGCACGCTGGCGCAGTACAGCCAGCAGGCCTTCGGGCTGGAGATGCCCTTCCTGGTGGGCGTCGTCGCCGCCGGCGGCGTGGCCGGCATCGTGGCGCTCATCATCGCGCCGCCGGTGCTGCGCCTGCGCATGGACTTCCTGGCCATCGCCACGATCGGCATCGCCGAGATCATCCGGCGCATCTTCCAGAACGAGCGCTGGCTGGCGAACGGCCCGCAGCCGCTGCGCGGCATTCCCCAGCCGCTGAAGTGCGCCGTGGGCGAGGGCGGCTGCGCCTGGATGCCGGAGTTCCTGGTCGCCTTCCTGGGCCCGCTGGAGCCCCGGCACTACAGCTTCATCTACCTGATCGTGCTGGTGATCTTCCTGGCGCTCGTCTATCTGGTGCTGGAGGCGGCGACACGCTCGCCCTGGGGCCGCGTGCTGCGCTCCATCCGCGACGAGGAAGCCAGCGCCGGGATGAACGGCAAGGCGGTGACGAACTACCGCGTGCAGGCCTTCGTCGCGGGCGCGGTCATCATGGGCGTCGCGGGCGCGCTCTACGCCCACTACATGGTGACGATCGACTACACCCACTTCCGGCATCTCTTCGCCACCTTCCTGATCTGGGTGATGCTGATGCTGGGCGGCAGCGGCAACAACAAGGGCGCGCTGCTGGGCGCCTTCGTCATCTGGGGCGTCTGGGCCGGCACCGCCTTCATCGCCGCGGGCCTGGAGCCCGTGCTGGCGGAGGTCTCGCAGCCCTTGGCGGAGCGCAGCTCCTACATCCGCTGGATGCTGGTGGCGATCCTGCTGGCGGTCGTGGTGCTCTTCCGCCCGCAAGGAATCATCAAGGAAAACAAGATCGTCTCGCGCTACCTGCTCGGGACCAACGGCACCGGCGACAGCCCCAAGCGCGCCACGGCGGACCACCGCGAGGCGGATTTCCGGGCCGGGTGACGTCAGCGCAAAATCGACACCTTCCGAAGCCCGGTGCCCCGCGCACCGGGCTTCTTTTCGTTGGCCCGTTGGGCGGCAGGCAGCCGCCCCGCGCTCACGCCCGCCAGCCCGGCTTGCGGCTTTCGGCCCGCGCGTCCTCCCAGCGCACGCCCAGATCCGCGCGGGCGCGGGCGTCCAGCCCGGCCAGCTCCGCCCGGCCACGCGCCCGCCGCCGCCACTGTCGAAGCGTTCGCACCAGCATCCCGGGCACGTGGTTCAATGCCCGGCCAATTCCGCGCACCGGGGCTACGGGGGACGGTGCAGCCAGCAGCCGACGCACCGTTCCGCGCTGCGCCTTGATTGTACCCATACAATAACGCTCCGCCTCTTGTATTGTCCCTTTTATGGCGATACAAGAGAGAAACAATCGGCATCAACAGAAGTTTTGTCGGGGTACAATGTGGCAGCCTGATCTGAACGGCCGCACCGGGCCGCGCTACCGCGCCATCGCGGACGCCCTCGCCGACGCCGTCGCCGGCGGCGAGCTGCAGCCGGGCACGCGCCTGCCCACGCACCGCCATCTCGCGGAGGCGCTGGGTGTCACCGTGGGCACGGTGACGCGCGCCTACACCGAAGCCGAGCGCCGGGGGCTGGTCGAGGCCACGGTCGGGCGCGGCACCTTCGTGTGCGCCGCCACCGAGCCGCCGAGCCCGAAGGAAACGGCCTTCACCGCCCGCCTGCGCGCCTCGCGCAGCGACGCGCCCGATCCCGGCGGCGCGGCGACGGTGGACCTCAGCACCAACCTGCCCGTGCCGGGGCTGGTGGCGGACGCGCTGGCGCAGACGGCCGCCGCCCTGCCCGGCCCCGAGCGCTGGGCGGAGTTGGGCGGCTACCAGCCCGCCGCCGGGCGTGCCGAACACCGCGAGGCCGGCGCGGCGTGGCTGGCCGCCACCGGCCTGCCCGTGGATGCGGAGCGGGTCGTGGCCGTGCCCGGCACGCAACCGGGCCTGACGCTGGCGCTCAACGCGCTGTGCACGCCCGGCGACGCGGTGCTGGTTGAAGCCCTGACCTACCCCGGCGTTCGCGCCGCCGCCCACGCGCTCGGCCTGCGGCCGGTGCCGGTGGCGATGGACGGCGACGGCCTGTGCCCCGACGCGCTTGCCGAGGCGGCGCGGCGCAGCGGGGCGCGCGTGGTCTTCACGATGCCGACGCTGCACAACCCCACGAACGCCACGATGGGCGAACGGCGCCGCCGCGACATCCTCGCCGTCGCCCGCGACCACGATCTGACGGTGATCGAGGACGCCATCTACGCCTTCCTCGACCCCGAGGCACCCGCCCACCTCGCTGCCATGGACCGCGAGCGCGTGGTGCACCTGACGGGGCTGTCCAAGGCCGTCTCGCCCGGCGTGCGCGTGGGCTACGTGGTGCCGCCGGACGCGCTGCACGCGCGCTTGATCGCGGCCCTGCGCGCCTCGCTGCTGATGACCTCGACGCTGACCCTGGAATGGGCGCGCGTGGCGCTGGACACCGACATCGCCGGGAACGCGGCCCGGGCGCAGCGCGACGCCGCGGCCCGGCGGCAGGACCTGGCCCGCGCGCGGCTGCCGGCGGACGCGCTATCGACCCATCCACACTCCTTCCACGCGTGGCTGAAGCTGCCCGCCGCCTGGTCCACGGCCGCGTTCGCGCAGCAGGCGGAGGCGCGGGGCGTGGTGGTGTCGCCGGGCGACGCCTTCGCCGTGGGCGACGACCCGCGCGCCGTGCGGCTGTGCCTGTGCGCGCCGGAACACGAGGACGCCCTCGTGCGCGCACTCGACACCCTGGCCGAGCTGCTCGCCACCCCGCCGGCCAGCGTGGGGCCTGTCGTGTAGATCACGTCGTGACGTCCAACCCCACGTCCAGCGCCGGGGCGCTGTGGGTGAGCCAGCCGACGGAGATAACGTCCACGCCCGTCGCGGCGACTGCGGCGGCCGTGTCGCGCGTGATGCCGCCGGAGGCTTCGGTCAGCGCGCACCCGGCCACGCGGCGCACGGCCTCGGCCAGCGTCGCCGGGGCCATGTTGTCCAGCAGCACGATGTCGGGGCGCGCGGGCAGCACGCGGTCCAGCTCGGTGAGCGTGTCCACCTCGACCGTGATCGTGACGGTGTGGCCGACACGCCGGCGTGCGCGGTCCACCAGGGCCGCCAGGCCCTCGGCCGGGTCCGCGAGAGCGCGGTGGTTGTCCTTGATCATCACCGCATCGTCGAGGCCGAAGCGGTGGTTGTGCCCGCCGCCCGCGCGCACGGCCGCCTTTTCCAGCCCGCGCAGGCCCGGCGTCGTCTTGCGCGTCTCGGCGATGCGCGTGCCGTGGGGCGCGACTCGGGCCACCAGTTCCGCCGTCGCGGTGGCGATGCCCGAGAGGTGGCCGAGAAAGTTCAGCGCCGTGCGCTCGGCCGCCAGCACGGCACGCGCATCCCCCGCGACCGTCAGGATCGCGTCGCCCGCCCCGACTCTGTCGCCGTCGTCGCGGTGGACCGTGATCTGCGCGCCGGGATCGGTCGCCCGGAAGCTCTCTGCCGCCAGCGGCACGCCGCACAGCGTGCCCGGCGCGCGCGCCGCGACGGTGGCTGTGACGCGCGTGCCCGCCGGCACCACGGCCTGCGAGGTCAGGTCGCCGCCGTGGCCCAGGTCCTCGGCCAGCGCGTCGCGGACAGCGGGGGCGATGAGGTGCGGCGGGATCATGCGGCGCATCCCTCCAGGCCGACGGAGCGCGGAACCACATCCGCAAGCGTCAGCTGGCTGTCGCCGGCGATTGCCTCGGCGTCGGGCGCGTCGCGGCGGGCGTGCGCGCCGCGCGTTTCCGGGCGCCGCCGCGCGGCCTCGGCGATGACGAGGGCCGCCAGCGCGGTGTCGTCGCGATCCGCGCGGTCCGCCAGCCAGTCGACGGCCGCCGCCAATCCGGCGCCGTCGCGCACGGGACCGCAGTTCCGCTCCATCAGCCGGCGCAGGGCCAGCGGCGCGCGGTCGGCGGCGGCCTGCGGCTGAACCTGAGCGCGCGGCGCTCTCGCATCGGCGGGCGGCGACGCGGCAATGGCCTCGGCCACCCAGGGCGCCGTCGCCAGCCCCTCGATGACGCCGTTGCTCGCCAGCCGGTTGGCGCCGTGCAGCCCGGTGCACGCGGCCTCGCCGCAGGCGTAGAGCCCGTCCACGCCCGTGCGCCCGTGCAGGTCCGCCGCGACGCCGCCGATGTGGAAGTGGGCCGCCGGGCGCACGGGGATCGCCCGCGTCACCGGGTCCAGCCCGGCCGCGCGGCACGCCGCCGTCACCCGCGGAAACCGCGCGGGCATGTCCCCACCGAGCTGGGTGGGCGTGTCCAGATAGACCGCGTGCCCCACCGCGCGGCATTCGTGCACCGTGCGCGCCACGGCGTCGCGCGGCGCCAGCTCCCCCGCCGGGTGCCGGGCCATGACGCGCGCGCCCGTGGCATCGACCAGCGGCACGCCCTCCCCGCGCAGCGCCTCCGTCGCCAGCGGCAGCGGGTCGGCGTCGAGGTCCATGGCCGTGGGGTGGAACTGCACGAATTCGGCGTTGCGGATGCCCGCGCCCGCCCGCGCCGCCATCGCCAGCCCCTGCCCGCACGCGCCCAGCGGGGTCGTCGTGCCCGCGAACAGCCCGCCGACGCCGCCGCAGGCCAGCACCGCCGCGCGCGCCGGCAGCACCGTGCCGTCGGCCAGCGCCACGCCCTGCACGCCCGCCTCGCCGGTGAGCACGCGCACCGCCCACGCGCCTTCGCGCACCGTGATGGCGGGCTCCGCGCGCACGGCAGCAATCAGAGCATCCAGCACGGCCTTGCCCGAGCCGTCGCCCGCCGCGCGCACGATGCGCCGGCGGCTGTGTCCGGCTTCCAGGCCGAGCGCCAGCGCGCCGCCGTCGTCCCGGTCGAACACCGTTCCCAGCCGGTCCAGCCACGCGATGCGCTCCGGCGCGGCGTCCGCCACCGCGCGGGCCACGGCCGGGTCGACCAGCCCGCCGCCGACGGCCTCGGTGTCCGCGGCGTGGCGCGCGGGGGTGTCGTCCGGCCCGACGGCTGCGGCCAAACCGCCCTGCGCCCAGCCGGTCGCGGCCTCGCGTCCCAGGGATGCGGGCGTCAGCACGGTGACGGGCAGCGGCGCCAGGTGCAGCGCCGTCGCGAGGCCCGCCGCCCCGGCGCCGACCACGATGACGGGCGCGTCCGCCACGACCCTCAGCTCGCCGCCAGCATGCGGTCGACGGCGCGGCGCGCGTCGGCCGCCACGCCCGGATCGACCGTCACCTCGGGGCTCAGGGTTTCGAGCGATTGCCGGATCTTGGGCAGCGTGATCCGCTTCATGTGCGGGCAGAGGTTGCAGGGGCGCACGAACTCGACGTCGCTGACCTCGGCGGCGACGTTGTCGCTCATGGAGCATTCCGTGACCATGAGCACGCGATCCGGCCGCCGGTCGCGTACGTAGCCGATCATCTGCGAGGTCGAGCCCACGAAGTCCGCCGCGTCCAGCACGTCCGGCGGGCACTCGGGATGGGCGATGACCTGAAGGCCAGCGTGGTTCTCGCGGTAGTTGGCGATCTCCTGCCCGGTGAAGCGCTCGTGCACCTCGCAGTGGCCCTTCCAGGTGATGATCTCCACGTCCGTCTGGCGGGCGACGTGCTTGCCCAGGTACTCGTCGGGCAGGAAGATCACCCGCTCCGCGCCCAGGGATTCCACGATTGTCACGGCGTTGGAGGAGGTGCAGCAGATGTCCGAGGCCGCCTTCACGGCCGCCGAGGTGTTCACGTAGGTCACCACGGGCGCGTCGGGGTAGCGCTGGCGCAGCAGCGCGATGTCCTCGGGCGTGATGGACTCCGCCAGCGAGCAGCCGGCGCGCACGTCCGGGATCAGCACCGTCTTGTCCGGGGACAGCAGCTTCGCCGTCTCCGCCATGAAGTGCACACCCGCCTGGACGATCACGTCCGCCTCGGTCTCCGCGGCCTTGCGGGCGAGCGCCAGGGAATCGCCCACGATGTCGGCGACGCCGTAGAAGATCTCCGGCGTCTGGTAGTTGTGCGCCAGGACGACGGCGTTGCGCTCCCGCTTGAGCCGCAGGATGGCGTCGATCTCCGGCGCGTAGGCGGGCCACTCGAAGGGCGGAATGACGCTCTTCATTCGGTCGTATAGGTGGTCAACGCGCTCGGCCACCTCGGCTGTGTAGGTGGGGGCCGTGTCGGCGGGGGCGCTGTCGCCCGGCTGGACCTCGAGGGCCATGCGAGTCTCCTTATGCTCAGTATGAGCATTTTACCGGCCAAAAAGATGTGGCCGATTGTCCGGCCACCCTGTTTTTTCACGGGTCAATTTTTCGCCCGAGGCGTGCCGCCTCGACCGAATTGACCCTTTCGGGTTTTTTTCACGGGTCAATTTTTCGCCCGAGGCGTGCCGCCTCGACCGAATTGACCCTGTCCTTATGCTAGGTTTGAGCATAAGGGTGTCAATCCCCAAGGGCGACCCCGCTCCTCCCGATGCAGCGTGTCCCGCCGTCGTCCGCCCGGCGTAGCCTCGCCAACGTCGGGTCCATGGGCCCGCGCGATCGACACCGCACGGAGAAACGACATGCGCCGCATTGCCTTCCCGCTGGCAGCCGCCGCGCTGCTGGCCGCCCCCGCCGTCGAGGCGAGCTACGGCCTCTACGTCGGCCGCAACCTGACCGCCGACGGCGAGGTCTACATCGGCGGCACGGGCGACGAGGTTTCCAGCCACTACCTGCGCATCGTGCCGCACCAGACGCATCCCGAGGACGCCACGATCACCGTCGGCGTCACCGAGGACGCCAGCATGTACGGCGGCACCGACAAGCCGGGCAAGCTCACCGAGATCCCGCAGGTGCCGGAAACCTACGCCTACATCTCGATGACCTACACGAACTGGGAAGGCTTCCCGCCGCCGCTCACCAACGGCGGCCTGAACGAAAAGGGTGTGGCCGCGCGCGACATCTGGTCGCCCTCGCGCAGCGAGCTGATCGAGATGACGGAAGCGCCGCAGACCGGGCCGCAGTACAGCGACCTCGCCCGCATCGTCATGCAGCGCGCCGAAAGCGCGCGCGAGGCCGTGGAGATCACGGGCGAGCTGATCGACAAGCACGGCTACTCGACCTACGGCGGCAACTCCCACCTCTTCGCCGACCACAGGGAAGGCTGGGTCTTCATCAACTTCGCCGGCAGCCAGGGGCTGTGGGTCGCCAAGCGCCTGGGCCCGGACGAAGTGCGCATGTCCTACCCCGGCTACATCGGCGAAATCCCCAAGAATTTCGAGGAGTCCGAGGACGTCCTGGCATCCGACAACCTGATTTCCTTCGCCGAGGAGCAGGGCTGGTACGACCCCGAGGGCACGGACACTTTCAACGTCCACGAGGTCTACGGCGCCCAGGACGCGCCCATGCGCCGGCCGACGGTGGAGGAGATCGAGGGCAAGCTGCGCGACCTCGCCCCCGGCATGACCTTCCGTGAGTTCCTCAACGTCGTCCGCGACCCGGCCATGTCGAAGGACACCAACGGCTACGGACAGGCGGCGCGGCTCAGCGGGGACGTGGACCACGACGCCTTGCGCACGCTGTGGGTCGCGCCCACCGGCTCGGTGACAGCACCCTTCATCCCCTGGCGCATCGGCGTCACCTCGGTGCCGCCGGAATTCCGCAAGCACCGCTATCTGACGAAGGGCTCGGACTCCACCTTCGTCACCGAGGAAGCCGCACGTCAGGAGGGCACCGAGTTCGCCGGGCGCGTGTTCAAGCGGCTGATGTACTTCACCTGCACCAACGCGGACACATACCTGCCGGAGGTCACCGAGGCCCTGACGGCCTTCGAGGACGCGCGGCTGGCGGAAACGGACGAGGTGGAGGAAACCGCGCGCACGCTGCTGGAGAACGAAAAGAGCAAGCTGGCGCGGCAGGTGCTCACCGACTACAGCCACACGCGTGCGGCCGCCGCGCTGGACCTCGGCCGCGACCTGCTGGGCAGCATCGAGGCCCGCACCAAGCTGCTCGATGACATCCCGGTGATCGAAGCGGAACCGATGGGCAAGCTGGACTACGAGATGGTGACCTGCCGCTGACCCGTCGCGAGCGCCGGCGACCGCTTATGCCGGCGCTCCGCCCGCGCTGTCGCCCAGGTCGCGGTGGCTGAGCACCGGCTCGCGGCCCAGGCCGCGCAGGATGGCGGCCAAGTCCTCGGCCACGGCGACGGAGCGGTGGCGCCCGCCCGTGCAGCCGACGGCGATCGTGAGGTAGCTCTTGCCCTCGCGCTCGTAGCGCGGGACCAGGCGGCGCAGCATGGCCGCCAGCCCGGCGCGCAGCGCGGGGTAGTCCGGGTCCTGGCACACGTGCTCGCCCACGGCCGGGTCCAGGCCCGTCAGCGGGCGCAGCTCGGGATCGCTGTGCGGGTTGCGCAGAAAGCGCACGTCGAAGACCAGATCGGCCTCGCGCGGCACGCCTTCGCGGAAGGCGAAGGAGGTGACGAAGATCGCCATGCCCGCCTGGCGGTCCAGGCCGAGCTGCGCGGCGGCCAGATGCCGCAGGTCCTTGGGATCGAGCGTGGAGGTGTCGATCGCCATGTCCGCGCGCGTGCGCAGCGGCTCGACCAGGCGCCGCTCGGCGGCGATGCCGTCGCGCACGGGGCGCTCGCGCGCCAGCGGGTGGCGGCGGCGCGTTTCCGTGTAGCGGCGCTGGAGCACGGCGTTTTCGCAGTCCAGAAAGGCCAGCGTGACCGCCAGCGCCGGATCGGCGCGCAGCGCGTCCAGCGCGTCCAGGAAGGGCTCGACGGCGAAGCTGCGCGAGCGGATGTCGATGCCGATGGCGACGGGGGTGTCACGGCCGTCCTCGCGCACCACGGCGTCCAGCAGGTGCAAAGGCAGGTTGTCCACGACCTCGTAGCCCACGTCCTCCAGCGCGCGCAGGAAGGTGGAGCGGCCGGCCCCCGACATGCCCGTGACGAGCACGACGCGGCGCGCGGCGGCGGGGTCGGCGGGTGGCGGCGCCTCGGTCATGGCGGTACGATCCTGCGGTGTGGGGCGCGAGCCTGCGCCGCAGCCCCCGCGCACCGCAAGCAACACTTTCGCGACGGCCGCCGGGTCGCCCGCGTCCAGCTCGGCGCGCGGGACGGTGATGCCGTCGAGCGTGACCTCGGCCGGATCGGGCAGGCGGACGGTGGTGCCGGGCACGAGGTCGACCACCAGCGCCACGGGCGCGCGCTCGATGCGCGGCGCGGCGAGCAGCCCGGCCCCGCGCCCCTCGATCGCTGCGGGCAGGCCGGCCGGGGCCGTCGCGACCGCCTCGCCGCCGTGGGCGGTCAGCTCGGTCTGGTCGTCCGCCACCAGGGCGGCGCCGGCTTCCGCGATCAGCCGCAGCGCCAGCGCCGACTTGCCCGCGCCCGACGGCCCGCGCAGCACCACACCCCGCCCGTCGAGCGCGACACAGGTGGCGTGGATGCGGTGGGTCATGGCAGCCGAACTTACGCGTTATC
This sequence comes from Limimonas halophila, assembly GCF_900100655.1. Classification (NCBI taxonomy): domain Bacteria; kingdom Pseudomonadati; phylum Pseudomonadota; class Alphaproteobacteria; order Rhodospirillales; family Rhodovibrionaceae; genus Limimonas; species Limimonas halophila. The sequence continues at coordinate 93,921 of NZ_FNCE01000003.1, read as the reverse complement.
CTCCCCGCTCAACAGCGCCGCAGCGCTGGCGTGGCGCGTAAGATCGGTGCGTGCGCGCGCCTCTTCGATGGCTTGGCGCGTGGCCTCGTTGGGCGTCTTCTCTTCGAACCGCAGCTGCCCACGCCGTTCGATCGGCGGATTGCCGCTTGCGCGGCGACGCCGCAGGCGGGCCTACGGCCAATCCGCCCTACACAACCGCAGGGAGACATCATTTTCTCCGAGAAGGGTAACGTAGCACTGTAGGGCGGTTTCGCTGCCACGCAGCAAACCGCCCGTTTCCACAAATCATATTTGGTCGTGCGTGCCCGGTCCATCCGCCACGGCACACCGGTGTCGAGAGACGGATGGGATCAAACAACCTTTCGTTCGGTCATGAGAGACCCATTCATCTCGATGCCACGCTGGTATCGAATGACAGATGCTCCCAAAGATCATCTTTGGTCTTGGGCGGGGAGGCGGACGGTGAAGCGTGCGCCGGTGATCGTGCCGTCGGCGTCGCGGCGGTTTTCGGCGGTGATCGTGCCGCGATGGGCGTCGACGATCTGCTTGCAGATGGCGAGCCCCAGACCGGAGTGGGTGCCCGCTTTTTCGGCCGTCGGGCGGTCGGTGTAGAAGCGCTCGAAGATGGCCTGAAGCTTGGCCTCGGGCACGCCGGGGCCCTCGTCGTCCACCGTGACCTCCACCCAGCCGTCCACACGGCGGGCGGTGACGGCGATCGTGCCGTTGGGTGGGCAGAAGGTCGCGGCGTTTGCGATCAGGTTGCGGAAGACCTGGGCCACCCGCGCCTCCAGGCCCGGCACGATGAGTGCGTCGCGCTCGCCGTCCGCCCCGTGCGGCAGGTGCAGTTCGAACGCCGGGCCAGTTTCCTCGGCGCCGGCGCGCTGCACCTCCACAAGCGCCTCCAACAGCCGCGCCAGCTCCACGGGCGCGGTTTCCGCGCGCGACAGCTCGGCATCCAGGCGCGAGGCGTCGGAGATCTCGCTGATCAGGTGATCCAGGCGCTGGACGTCCTCCAGGATGATGCCCATGAGCTTCTTCTGCTGCTCGGGATCGTCCACGCGCGAGACCGTCTCCACCGCGCTGCGCAGCGAGGTCAGGGGGTTCTTGATCTCGTGCGCCACGTCGGCGGCGAAGCGCTCGATGGCGTCCAGGCGGTCCCACAGCGCCTCGGTCATCTCGTTGAGGGCCGCCGAGAGGTCGCCGATCTCGTCGCCGCGCTGCGAGAGGTCGGGGATGTTGGCCTGCCGCCCGCGCGCGTGGCGCACGGCGTCCGCGGCCTCCGCCAGCCGGCGCATGGGCCGCGCGATCGCGCGCGTCATGTAGAACGACAGCAGCAGCGTCACGCCCAGCGCGATGCCGAAAACGATCAGGATGTCGGTGCGCCGGTCGCGCACGGCCGCCTGGATGTCCGTGCCGTTGCGCGAGATCATCAGCGCGCCCAGCACCTTGCGGTAGCGCTGCACCGGCGAGGCCACCGTCAGCACGAGGCCGCCCTCGCCGTTGCGGTAGACCCGACCCGCGCCCTCGCCCTCCAGGGCACGTTCGACGGCGCGGTAGTCCTCGGCGCTCTGGACGGCGTTTTCCCGGTAGCGCGGAAACTCCCCCACACCGGGCACATGGCGCAGCACCCAGCGGTAGGCGTCGCTGAGCGCTGCGGGGAGGAAGGTCGTGGAATCCGGCGGCGGCAGGTGTTCCACGCGCACCTGCCCGCCCGCGCCCAGCAGCGCGAAGCTGTCCGCCATCATGCGGCCGTCGCGGGTGAAGACGCGCGCGCGGATGTCGCGCCCCGCCGCCAGCACGCGCAGGGCGTGCCGCGTCGCCTCCGGCAGCAAACGCTCCTGCCCGCTGGCCGACACCACGGCGGCGCTGTTGGCCAGGGTGGTGGAAAACGCGCGCGCCTGGGTGCGCAGCGCCGACAGTTCCGCCCCGATCAGGCTTTCCCGGTATTGCTGAAGGTGCAGCAGTCCCAGCACGGGGATCAGCAGCACCAGCACGTTGATCGCCAGAATCCGCCACAGCAGGGGCGACCGCCACGCCTGACGGTGGCGGCGGCGCCCCGCCGCGCGCACCGTGCGCCGCGCGTCCTGCTCGCCTGCGGCTTGGCTGGTTCCGGTGTCGGCGTCAGGCATCGCGGTAGCGGTAGCCCACGCCGTAGAGCGTCTCGATCTGCGCGAAGTCGTCGTCCACCGCCTTGAACTTCTTGCGCAGGCGCTTGATGTGGCTGTCGATCGTGCGGTCGTCGACGTAGATCGCCTCGCCGTAGGCCGCGTCCATGAGCTGATCGCGCGACTTCACGTGCCCGGGGCGCTGGGCCAGCGTTTTCAGGATCAGGAACTCGGTCACGGTCAGCGTGACCTCCCGCCCCTTCCAGGTGCACAGGTGCCGCGCCGGGTCCAGCGTCAGTTCGCCGCGCACGATCGTCTGCTCGCCCTCGTCCGTCTCGGTGCCCGCCGCCAGCCGCTCGCGGCGCAGCACCGCGCGCACGCGCTCGATCAACAGGCGCTGCGAGAACGGCTTGGTGATGTAGTCGTCCGCGCCCATGCGCAGGCCCACCACCTCGTCCACCTCGTCGTCCTTCGAGGTCAGGAAGATGATCGGCAGGTTGGACTCCTCGCGCAGCCGGTTGAGCAGCTCCATGCCGTCCATGCGCGGCATCTTGATGTCCACGATCGCCACATCCACCGGCTGCGTCCCGATCCCGCGCAAGGCCTCCTGCCCGTCGGCATAGGTGCGCACCTTGTAGCCCTCCGCCTCCAGCGCCATGGAAACAGAGGTCAGAATGTTGCGGTCGTCGTCCACCAGCGCCACGGTTTCCGGCATGATGCGGTCCATCCCCTTTTGACCGGCATGTAAGGACGCCACCATCCGGAATCCACCGGACGGGCGCCTTTCACGCGATAACCGCATTCCAGGCCACCACCCCGCGCCACAGCTTGGCACAATCGTGACGATTCCAGGGCAACGCCGGGCGTTGCATCCCATGCGTCAGTCTGGCGGACGCCCGCCAAGGTGAGATCGCGGGGCTGTCTTGGGGAAGGTGCCGGACGCCCTATCGTGGTCAATCTTGGGAAAGGTGCCGGACGCCGTTTCGTAAACCCGCCGATGCGGATGAGCTACGCACCCAGCGCCATCGCGGTGGTCTCGGCGATGACGAGCAGCGCGTCCGCAAGCCACGGCAGGGCGACGTGGTACCCGCCCAATACCGCCGCCACGGCGCCAAGAGCGAGGAGCGCCAGCAGGATCGCCGCCACGCGGCGAAGGGTCAGGAACGCCGCCGCGCGCCAGACCTCCTGCGGATGGTCCTCCGTGAATCCGGCCGCAAGCTTCTTTCGTTGCCAGTCTCGCCACGAGCCCGGCAGCGCGACGGTGACCACGGCTGCCGCAGCCACCACGGCGTGGGCGAAGCTCGGCAGCAAGGTCGAAAACAGCATGATATAGACCCACCAGACCGCCGGGTCGCCCGGCGTCTCCCGCACGCGCTGGAGAACACCGGCCACGTCGATCAGCGCCGCCTCCGCCCCGCTTGCCAGGGCAAGCGCGTTCAGCCCCTGCAACCCCGCGGTCACGGCAACGGCCAGCACCCCCAAGAAGATCACCGCCGCGAGCGCGTCCACGACCCCGTTGCCCAGACTGGACCAGGTTCCGCCGGCCCGGCTGAGTAGATGCCGGGTCAGGCCGAGCGAGAGCCAGTCCGCCACGGAATTTATCAGCGGCAATGCGGCCAGGAAGACGAGCAGGCTTCTGCCGGATTCGTTCATCTCTAGCCACGAGCGCGAGCAGATCAAAATCACTGCAAGTACTAATAACCCCAGCAAAAAAACAGATACAAATAAAACGTAATCCAATCCAGATTTCTCTCTTCCAGATAACTGATGGTCGAGCAAGCTTACGATGATAGCAACACCAAATGCACCGAAAAGTGTTGCTACAGCTAAAGTGGCGGCAACAATGGCAGATCCGGCGACAGCCAAAGCAATAGCGACATAGCCGGCGACAGCAATGGCGACAGCCGCAGTGAAATTACCAGCAACAAGGCCTGTGGAAGCTGTAGCGACAGCAGTGGAAAAAGTTAGAACGACATATCCAGTCACAGCAAAAGCGACAGAACTAGCAGAACTTACACCGACAATAGCAGCGCCAGCGGCAGCGGAATAGAAAGCAATAGCCCGCCAACCACGTGTTTGCTCGCCCCAGGCCACCGCGCCCAATGAGATCGCCAAGAACACAACCGTGAGCATGCGCGACTCAGGCCCTATCGTCGCCGGCAGCATGCCATCTATACCAGAAGTATTCTGACCGGTAGCGGCCCAGACCAACAATACAGTTATGATTGGATAAGCCACCGCCAATCGCAGGCACCAGTCGTAGCTTCGTGCGCTCCACGGATGCGCACCCAGACGGTTATTGAGAAAGGTCAAAAGGCCCTGCCGGAGCGCGCGATAGGTCTCCTCCGCGCCGGGTACCAGATGTGGGCGCGCCGCCTTGTCGGCCTCTTCGCGGAGGCCGGGGGTGTCGCGCGTTCCGACGCGCCACAAGAGCTTGACGTGAAAGAGATACAACCAGCCGATGCCGCCGACCAGGACCAGGGCCAGAGCCGCGACACCGGGACTCAGGCCCAGGGCATCTGTGAGAAATTCCTTGAACCAATCCATATCGCCGCCGCGTTCGGCCGCCACCAGCGCGCGAAGGATTGTCCTGAAGTGGCGCGGCGCGTGTAAATAGCTGGGCGGCTAAACCCGGTCCGACGAGCCGTCTTCAAGCTCGTCGTGGGTCACCTCGGCCAAGCGCGCGATGAGGCGCAGCGTCTGTGGATCGTCGTGGCGCATGGTTTTCACGAGCTGACGGATTAAACGTCGCTTCTCGCTGTTCTGGGCCGGCTGATCCGCGACATCAAAAAGATCGGGGAGCGTGACTCCAAGTGCACGCGCCATGCGCGCGGCAACATAGGTGGAGGTTCCCGATCGCCCAGTTTCGATGGAAACAACCGTGTTCTCCGAGCGACCGATCTGCTCGCCCAACTGAGCTTGGGTAAGCCCTGCCTGATCCCGCAACTCCGCCAGTCGACGGCCGAAGGCTTTGCAGAAGCGGCGGTCTTCTGAGTCGAGGTCGCTCGCCATGCCCCAAACGCTGCGGTTGCGGCGTTCGGGAAGGAACACAGTCCATTCAAGGATTTCTAGACATTGAAGGCTGAATGTTGTAACTGCAATACAAGTGAGGCTGAGCCGCGGTCATGCGGTTGTAGGTGAATCAAGGCCTCAGCGGGTCACGATGCCTCGGGGTAGCCGCCGAACGGCCGTAGGAGTTGTTTCAATGGTCGACGAGCTGCCGGGTACGCGGGCGGTCGCGGCGGAAACGGCGCGGATCGCGAAGGTCGTGGCGGGGTTCCGGGCGATGCACGGGCTGGCGCGGCGGGAGGTGGCGGCGGCGCTGCGTGTTTCGCGCGAGCGCATCGCGCTGTACGAGTTTGGCGCCGCCGGCGTCTCCACGACCTACGCCGGCGGGCTGGTGCAGATGTGCGGCGCCGATCCGGCGCACCTGCTGACGATCCTGTTCCGGCCGGACGGCTGGCCGGCGGAGGTGGTTCCCTTGCCAGACCCGCCGACGGTGATGGAAACGGCGCTGCGCTTGTGGCGCCAGGAACCCGCCTCGGAACGACAGGCGCGGACGCTGCTTGCCCACCGGCTTGCCGCCGCACCGCCGCCGCGGCGAAGCGCGCTGATGGTCATGCGCGACCCGTTCCGCGCCCTGCCCCGACGCACGGCAAACAGACCATGACGAAAAACGTCATGGCTCAGCCCACCTGAAGGTCGAACTGGCACCTTCCCCAGACAGCCCCGCAATCTCACCCGGACGGGCGTCCATTGGATTGACGGCAGCAATGAAACACGCCTGCGTTTAGGCGGATTGCCGCTCGCGCGGCGAATCCGCCTTATACTTCATTTCATAGAGCGGACGACATGGCCTCATTCTGTCTTTCTCCTGAAGGAGAAAGAACCCTAACGCGATTCCGCCGATATCACCCGGCCGATGGTGAATGTCGCTTACTGAGCACGCGTATTACGACCCTGGCACCTTTCCCAAGACAGCCCCGCGATCTCACCCTGGCGGGCGTCCATCGGACTGATTGAAGCGATAAAACACGCGCGTGTTTTAAAAAGGGCTGGCGCGTCGGGTGGCGGTGACGCGCACGCCTGGGGCGGGGCGTTCGAGAAGGACGTCGGGGCGGAAGCGCATGAGGCGTGCGGGTCGGCCGCCGGTGTCGGTGGCGACTTCGCCGGTGGGTTCGACGAGGTTCTGGCGCATGACGAGGCGGCGGAAGTTCTGCTTGTGCAGGCGCACGCCGGAGAGGGCCTCGGCGGTGCGCTGGAGGTCGAGCAGGGTGAACTCGGCGGGCAGCAGCTCGAAGAGGACGGGGCGGTATTTGATCTTGGCGCGCAGCCGGGCGATGGCGGTGGCGAGGATGCGGCGGTGGTCGGCGGCCATGGCCGTGCCGGGCAGCTCGGCCACCCAGGCGGGGACGCCGCGGCCCGCGTCCTGCCAGGCTTCGGGGACGAGCCCGGCTTCGTAGAGGAGTTCGTAGCGTTCCAGCGCGCGCTCTTCGTCCCATGCGGGGGTGTCGGGGGCGGGGGTGTCGGGGCCGCCGAAGGTCAGGCGCACGCGCTCGCGGCGGTGGCGGCGCTCGGCGGGGGTGTCGCCGCGCTCGGCCCAGCCGCGCAGGTGCTCGACGATGGCGGTGCGGGCGGCGGGGACGCCGTCGCGGGCGTCCTCCCACGGCAGGTGGGCGTACCAGTCGCGCCAGGCGGCGTCGGACACACCCACGGGCGCGGCCGTGTCCACGAGCGCGAGGTAGGCGACGGAGATGTTGCGGTCGCCGCCGCCGGGATCGCCGCCGGCGTGGACGCGGTCGCGGTCGCCGAAGGTGTAGAGCTGCTCGACGTAGCCGAGGCGCAGGCGGGTTTGCCGCTCCACCCAGGCGCGCAGCCCGGCCTGGAGGGTGCGGTGCTCGGGGCCGAGCGGGCCCCAGGGAAGGGCGTCCGCCCCGGCGGTCGGCGGGCGCACGGTGAGCACGCGCGGGGTGCCGGCGCCGACCGCCACGATCACGGCCGTGAGGTCGACGGTGACCGCGCTGGCCCCGGTGGCGAGGCGGGTTTCGGTGTCGATGCCGTTCACGGTCATACCGCCGTCCGTTTCGCGACTGCGAGCCGCTTCTGAAATCAAGCGCCCCAACCCCCTCTATGGTCTCCCCCTTCCCCCGACGCGGGGAAGGGGGAGACGGGTTTGGTGCGACAGCTCCAAAGCCAGAGGGGGATGGGGTCACGCCGGCGCGCACGATCCCTGATCAGCTCGCTGGCATCACCCCATTTCAGCAACGCGCCCCGGCACCAGCTCGGCCGGTGCCAGGCCCGTCAGGGAAGCCAGGCGCGCGCGGACGGCATGGGCGCCGGACCCGCCGGGTGCAACCGATTCGATGGCACAGTCGAGGGCCTCCCCGGCGCGCGTGACCCGCACGACGAAGGAGTCGAGCCGGCGCACCCGCGCGATCGCGCCCAGACAGGCAGCGGCCATGCCGCGCGCGTCCCCGGCGCCCGCTTCCAGTGCGAGGAAGGCGTTGCCGGCCAAGAGGTCGGCGGGTTCGGCGTCCGCGACCCTCGCCCGCTCGCGCGCCGTCTCGGCAAGATCGGCCCCGGCCCGCAGCACGGCCGGCGTCAGCGGCACCAGCAGCGCGCGGCCGGCGGCGGCGAGACCGGCCCACCCGTGTTCATTGTCCGAAGCGGTTTCGGTCATGCCAATTCCATGCGTTTACGAAATATCAACCCGGCTTTGGAAGCATCCCCTGTAGGTTGCAGGAGGCGCCGGCGACGTTGCCGCAAACGCGAACCCGAACCGCCTCCTGTGCCAAAATCCGAGTGGGAGAGGCCCGGACGCCACTGTGGGGTTGGGGGAACGACCGGCCTTCCCGCGAACCGCCGGCGCACAGCGCCGGCGGTTTTTTCGTGCGCCCTCAGCCCGCGCCGTGCATCGCCCGCCACACGCGCTCGGGCGTGGCGGGCATGTCCAGGTGGCGCACCCCGTAGGGCTGGAGCGCATCCACCAGCGCGTTCATCACCGCCGGCGGCGCGCCGATGGACCCGGCCTCGCCCGCGCCCTTGATGCCCCAGGGATTCGAGGGCGTGGGGATGTCCTCCACGAAGGCAATCTCGAAGTCCGGCACGTCGGCCGCGCGCGGCATGGTGTAGTCCTGAAAGGTGGCGGTGAGGAGCTGGCCGCTGTCGGCGTCGTAGACGGTGTGCTCCAGCAGGGCCTGCCCGATGCCCTGCACCGCGCCGCCGTGGATCTGTCCCCGGAGCATCAACGGGTTCAGGATGGTGCCCATGTCGTCGACGATGACGTAGCGCACGATGTCCACGTGGCCGGTGGCCTCGTCCACCTCCAGCTCGCAGACGTGGCAGCCGTTGGGATAGGTCAGCCCCGCCTCGCTGAACTGCGCGGTTTCGTCGACGCCGCCCTGCAACTCGGCCGGCAGGTCGGTGCCGTGCGCGGCCTCGGCGACCGCCTGGAAGGACACCGCGATGTCCGTGCCGGCCACGGCGAAGCGGCCCTCGGCGAAATCGAGGTCGGACGGCGAGGCTTCCAGCAGGTGCCCGGCGATCCGCTTCATGCGCTCGACCGCCTTGTCGGTGGCCGCCGTGGCCGCGCCGCCGCCCATGATGACGGAGCGCGAGCCGCCCGTGCCGCCGCCGCGGTTGAGGTCGCGGGTGTCGCCCTGGCGCACGCGCACCTGTTCGGGCGTCAGGCCCAGCTTGTCGGCCACCATCTGCGCGTAGGCCGTGGCGTGCCCCTGCCCGTTCGACTGCGTGCCCACGGAGAGCGTCACCCCGCCGTCGGCGTCCAGGCGGAAGCGCGCCTCCTCGCTGCCGATGCCGCCGCAGCACTCCAGGTAGCTGGCGTGGCCCAGCCCCCGCAGCTTGCCGCGCGTGCGGGCCTCCCGCTTCCGCTCCGCCAGCCCGGCGGCGTTCGCGTTCTCCAGCGCCGTGTCCTGCAAGCGGGCGAACTGGCCGCAGTCGTAGGTCAGCCCGGTGGCGGTGGTGTGCGGCATGGCCTCCGGCGGGACGAAGTTGCGCCGGCGCAGCGCCGCCGGGTCCATGCCCAGCTCGCGCGCGGCCGTGTCCATCAGCCGCTCGATCAGATAGGCGGCCTCGGGCCGGCCGGCGCCGCGATAGGCGTCCACGGGCACGGTGTTGGTGAAGGCGACGCGCGTGCGCCCGTAGACCGCCGGCACGACGTAGGCGCCGGGGTACATGCGCGCCCCCGCCTGGGTGGCGACGAAAAGCGCCATGTTGGAGACGTAGGCGCCGATGTTGGCGACGGTGTCGATCCACAGCCCGGTGATGCGCCCGCTGCCATCGAAGCCGAGCGCGGCGTCGGTGACGTGGTCGCGGCCCTGGCTGGCGCTGACGAAGTCGTCGCCGCGGCTGGCGGTGAAGCGCACGGGGCGGCCGACATCCTGCGCCGCCAGCAGCACCAGGACCTGATCGGCGTAGAGGAAGATCTTCATGCCGAAGCCGCCGCCGACGTCCGGCGTGGTGACGCGGATGCGGTCCTGATCCACGCCCAGCACCTGCTCCGCGAGCTGCCGGCGCAGCCCGAAGACGCCCTGCGTGGCGGTGGCGAGGTGCCATTCCCCGGTTTCGGCGTCGTAGCTGCCGCGCGCCGCGCGCGGTTCCAGCGCATTGACCACGACGCGGTTGTTGACGAGTTGCAGGCGCGTGACGTGCTCGGCCTGGGCCACGGCGTCGGCCGTCCCGTCGGGATCGCCGATCTCCCAGTCCAGCGCGAGGTTGTTCGGCGCCTGCTCGTGCAGCTGCGGCGCGCCCTCGCGCAGCGCCGCCGGGCCCTCGGTGACGGCGTCCAGCGGCTCGTAGTCCACCTCGACCAGCTCGGCGGCGGCGTCCGCGACCTCGGCGCTCTCGGCGACGACGGCGGCCACGGGATCGCCGACGTGGCGCACGCGCCCGCGCGCCAGCACGGGATGGCCCGGCGTCACGCCCGGATTGCCGTCGCGGCCCTGCATGGGGGCCAGACACGGGATGTCGCCGATGCCCCGCGCGTCCAGGTCGGCGCAGGTGTAGACCGCCAGCACGCCGGGCTGTTCGCGCGCCTCGGTCGTGTCGACGGCGCTGATGACGGCGTGCGCGTGCGGGCTGCGCACCAGCTTCAGGTGCGCGTCGCCGGGCTGGCCGAGGTCGTCGGTGTAGCTGCCGTGCCCGGTGAGCAGCCGCGTGTCCTCCACGCGGCGAACCGCCTGGCCGAAGCCGAACTGACCCATGATGTCTCTCCCTCTCGTCGTCGCCGGGGACAGTAGAGCACACGGCGCCGCGAACGAAGGGGGCGCGTGGCGTGCGCCGGGCTGCCCGCCGTGCGTTATTGACCGTCCGGGGGAGGCTCCCCACATGCGCTGATGCGCGGCGCCGTTGAACGGGCCGTGCACGCACACGGACCGCCGGACGAGCCGGGGTCCTGATACACTGCCCGGATCGGGCCCGCACGCGGGCCGGTCGCAGGGGCCAGGCGACAGCCTTGCTCGCGCGAGGAGGCCGAGATGTCGCGCGTATCCGTCTTCAACAATCCGCTGCTGCTCGGATTCGACCACTTCGAGCGGGCGCTCGACCGTGTGTCGAAAACGGCCAGCGACGGCTATCCGCCCTACAACATCGAGCAGCTCGGCGACGACCAGCTGCGAATCACGCTGGCGGTGGCCGGCTTCAAGCCGGAGGAGCTGGAGGTCCGCGTCGAGGACACGCAGCTCACCATCCGGGGCCGGCGCGCCGACGACGAGAGCGAGCGGGTCTACCTCTACCGCGGAATCGCGTCGCGGCAGTTCCAGCGCAGCTTCGTATTGTCGGAAGGCATCGAAGTTCAGGGCGCGCATCTGGACAACGGCCTGCTGCACGTCGATCTTCAACGGGTACGGCCCGAACCGGTCGTGCGCACCGTGGAGATCCAGACGAACCACCAGGGCACGCGGGACGTCTCCACGCACCAGCGCGGCCGGGCCCGCGCCCAAACGCCCCGCTCGGGCTGACCCCCGATCGGGCCGGCCGGCGCCGCCATTCGGCGGCACGCGACGCGACAACGCCACCGGACGCACGGCTGTCCGGGGGCTCTGGTCCAGGGGCCGACGCGGGCCCACCGGGCCGAACGAAGGAGGATCTGCATGACCGTCCAGCAGGTTGAACACACCGAGGCTTTCAGCGAGCAGGAACTGGCCGCCTGGGGCGTCAACGACGTCGCCTATGTGCGCGCGGTCACGAAGGACGACGGCGGCCGGGGCTACGGCATCTACGCCGCCGACGGCACGCAGATGGCCGTGATGGACGACCGCGACGTGGCGTTCGCCGCCGTGCGCCAGCACGACATGGAACCGCTCAGCGTCCACTAGAGCGCGATGAGACGACGAGGAATCATCTGACGAGCCTCATCGCGCTCTATCTCATTCGTGTGCGGGCATGATTAAGAGCCCAGGCTGACGCAGCCTGACCTCATCATGCCCTGACCGGAAACGCGCGCGATGCGCCGGACCCGCGCGGGGTATCTCCCCGCGCGCCGGCCCGGCGCGCCGATCCGTCGACCACCCCCCCTGATCCCGCCCGTACGCCGGCGGCGCGTCCGTTCGCGCAGCCCCGGCGCTTTTTCGCGCAGCATGAGACCGGCATCGACGGCGGCACACTGACCGCTTGCGGTCGGGCGTGCGTCGTGGTTCTCATCCCGTCGCGCATGTCCGCGTGCAGGGAGCAGGCCCGGATGGCGGAGCAGGACGCGCCCGACACCGACCCCGCGGTCGAGGCTTTCGTCGCCAAGTGGCGCGATCCCGAGGGGTCCGAGCGGTCCAACTACCAGCTCTTCATCGTCGAGCTGTGCGAGCTGCTCGACCTGCCGCGTCCCGGCCCGGCCACCGAGGCGAACGAACGCGCGACCTGCGTCTTCGAGCGCGGCGTTACCTTCAAGCACCCCGGCGGCGCCAGCACGACGCGCTTCATCGACTGCTACAAGCGCGACTGCTTCATCCTGGAAGCCAAGCAGTCCCCCAGGCGCGCCGGGCAGCGCGACGATGCCGACGCGCCGGACATGTTCGGCGAAACGCCGGCGCCGCGGTCCAAAGGCCGGCGGCGGGGCTGGGACAGCATCATGCGCGGCGCCCGCGATCAGGCGGAAGGCTACGCCCGCGCCCTGCCCGTCGAGCACGGCTACCCGCCCTTCCTGCTCGTGGTCGACGTCGGCAACGTCATCGAGGTCTTCGCCGACTTCTCCGGCCAGGGGAAGAACTACGCCCACTTCCCCGACACCCAGCACTACCGCATCGACCTGGACGACCTGCACGATCCCAAGGTCCGCGAGCGCCTGCGCGCCATCTGGACGGCGCCGCAGACGCTCGACCCGGCACGCGAGTCCGCCGAGGTCACGCAGGACATCGCCAAACGCCTCGCCCGCATCGCGACGCGCCTGGAAGGCGCCGGCCACGACCCGCACGCCGTGGCGGATTTCCTCATGCGCTGCGTCTTCACGATGTTCGCGGAGGACGTGGACCTGCTGCCGGAAGACGCGTTCACGGAACTTCTGGCGCAGCAGGTGGAAACGCCGGCCAACTTCCCCACCGCCCTGGAGACCTTCTGGGGCATCATGGACACGGGCGGCTACGCCCTGCACCTCAACGCGCAGCTCAAGCGCTTCAACGGCACGCTGTTCAAGGACCGCACGGCCCTGCCGCTGGACGCCGAGAGCATCGGCGAGCTGTTGGCCGCGGCCCGGCGCAACTGGGCCGACGTCGAGCCCACGATCTTCGGCACGCTGCTGGAACGGGCGCTCAACCCGCGCGACCGGGCGCAGCTCGGGGCGCACTACACCCCGCGCGCCTACGTCGAGCGCCTCGTCATCCCCACGGTCATGGAGCCGCTGCGCGCCGACTGGCGCGACGTGAAGGCGCGCGCCGACGAGCTGCGCCGCGCCGGGAAGCTCGACGCGGCGCGCGCCGTGCTGCGCGACTTCCTCAACACCCTGGCGACGACGCGCGTGCTCGACCCCGCGTGCGGCACGGGCAACTTCCTCTACGTGGCGATGGAGCTGATGAAGCGGCTGGAGGGCGAGGTCGTCACCGCCCTGGCGGAGCTGGACGAAACCGCGCCGCGCCTGGCGCTCTCGGGCGAGACCGTGGACCCGAGCCAGTTCCTGGGGCTGGAGGTCAACCCGCGCGCCGTCGCCATCGCCGACCTCGTGCTGTGGATCGGCTACCTGAAGTGGCAGCTCAAGACCGGCGGGGTGGAGGCCATCGGCGAGCCCGTGCTGCACCCCCACAACACCATCCGCGAGCAGGACGCCGTCCTCACCTGGACGCAGCGCGAGCTGCGCCGCGACGACCACGGCCGCCCCATCACGGTGTGGGACGGGCGCAGCTATACGCCGCACCCGGTCACGGGCGAGCCGGTGCCCGACACGGCACAGCGCGTGGAGACCTATCGCTACCACGGCCCGCAACCCGCCGGCTGGCCGGACGCGGACTTCGTCGTCGGCAACCCACCCTTTATCGCGGGCAAGGACCTGCGCGCCGAGCTGGGCGACGGCTACGCCGAGGCCGTGTGGGCGGCGCGGCCGGAGATGCCGCGCGGCGCCGATTTCGTCATGCACTTCTGGGACGCGGCGGCGACGCGCCTGCGCGCCAAGGGATGGCGCCTGCGCCGCTTCGGCTTCATCACCACCAACTCGATCACGCAGACCTTCTCGCGCCGCGTCGTGGAACGCCACCTGAACGCCAAGGACCCGCTCTCGCTCGTCTTCGCCGTGCCGGACCATCCGTGGCTGAAACAGGCCGACCGCGCCGCCGTGCGCATCGCCATGACCGTGGCGGCCAAGGGCGAACGCGAAGGCGTGCTGGGCCGCGTCACCCGCGAAGCCGACCTGAACACCGACGCCCCGCGCGTGGACCTGGAGCGCGAGCAGGGCAAGGTGCTGGCGAACTTCACGATCGGCGCGGACCTCTCGCTCACGAGATCGCTTTTCGCCAACACCAACCTGGCGAGCCGTGGCGTCTCTCTTCATGGGAGAGGCTTCATCGTGACGCCGCGGAAAGCCCAGGAGCTGGGCCTGGGCCGCGTCGCCGGGCTGGACGCGCACATCCGTCCCTATCGCAACGGCCGCGATCTCACCCAGCGCCCGCGCGGCGTCATGGTTATCGACCTATTCGGGCTGCGCGCCGACGAGGTTCGGGAACGATTTCGCGCCGTCTATCAGCACGTGGTCGACCACGTGAAACCGGAACGCGACCAGAACCGCCGCCGCGTGTACCGGGACAACTGGTGGATTTTCGGCGAACCGCGTAGCGACCTGCGGGAAATCCTGGACGGCCTGCCCCGCTACATCGCCACGGTCGAAACGGCGAAGCATCGCTTCTTCCAGTTCCTCGACGCCGCCGTCCGGCCCGACAACATGTTGGTGAACATCGGGCTGGACGACGCGGGCGCGTTGAGCGTGCTGTCCTCGCGCCTGCACGTGCGCTGGATGCTGGCGGCGGGCGGCAACCTCGGCGTCGGCAACGATCCGCGCTACACCAAGTCGCGGTGCTTCGATCCCTTCCCCTTCCCGGCCTTCGACGCGCTCTCGCCGGCGCTGGCCCGGCACCTGCGCCACCAGGGCGAGCGGCTGGACCGCCACCGCAAGGCGGTGCTGGACGCCAACCCACAGTTGACGATGACGGGGCTGTACAACGTGCTGGAGCGCGTGCGCGCGCTGGAGGCCGGAGCGGACGCCGAGCCGCTCTCGGCGGCGGAGAAGGACGTCTACGACGCCGGGCTGGTGGGCGTGCTGAAGGAGATCCACGACGAGATCGACGCGGCCGTGCTGCGCGCCTACGGCTGGCGCGACCTGATCGACGCGCTGGTGGGCAAGCCCGGCGCCACCGCGCCCAGCCCGCACGTGACGCCCGAGCAGGAGGCGGCGGAACAGGACCTGCTGGGCCGGCTGGTGGCGCTCAACCAGGAGCGCGCGGCGGAAGAGGCGCGCGGGCACGTGCGCTGGCTGCGCCCCGAGTTCCAGCGCCCCAAGCTGGCGCACAAGGTGCCGGAACCGGCCGAGGCGGAAACGCCCGAAACCGAGCTCGCGCTCGTGGCCGAGGAGTCCAAGCCCAAGTGGCCCAGCGACGGCCTGGCGCAGATCCGCGCCGTGCAGGACATCCTGCGCGAGGCCGACGGCCCCGTGGACCCGGAGACGCTCGCCCGCGCCTTCGCCGGCAAGCTCTCGCCCAAACGCCGGCAGCGCGTCGAAGACGTGCTCCAAACCCTCGTCGTGACCGGCAGCGCCGCCACACCCCCGGACGATCCCGCCCGCTACTTCGCGATTCAGTAGCGTGGTACGCCCCAAACGCACGTTGACGGTGTCGGGGTTCGGGGCCTAAACGGTGCTCTGCGTGTTGCCGCGGAGACCGACAGATGACGAGCGCCCCGCGTTTCGATGAATTGATGTGGCCCTGCCTCAAAGCGCTGAGAGAGCTTGGTGGATCAGCATCAAATCAAGAACTTTTGCAGAAAGTCATCGAGATCAAAGACATTTCTGATGAGGCTGCAAACGTCCTCCACAACGACGGGCGCCAGACACGCCTACATTATAATTTCGGCTGGACTAAGACGTACTTAAAGAAAGCTGGGGCAATCCAGAATTCTACCAGGGGTGTCTGGACCATCACGCCCGAAGGCGAACAGTACAGCGAAGCCGATTGCGCGGACGTCCCGCGCCGAGTTCGTCGCATGAACTATGAGCGCAGGCGCACCAACGGCGACGGGGGAAACGGCGACAACGGCGTGACGCCGCCAAATGGCACGCAGCCGGAAAACGACGCCGAAACGGACTGGAAGACGCAGCTTCTCGATGTCGTGAAAGCCATGCCGCCCGAGGCGTTCGAGCGGCTAGCCCAACGCCTGCTGCGCGAGGCGGGCTTCATCAAGGTGGAAGTCACGCAGCGCTCCGGCGACGGCGGCATCGACGGCACGGGCGTGCTGCGCGTGAACCTGATCTCCTTCCAGGTCCTGTTCCAGTGCAAGCGCTACGCGGGCAGCGTGGGATCGGGCGTGATCCGGGATTTCCGCGGCGCCATGGCCGGGCGCTGCGACAAGGGTCTCATCATCACCACCGGCACGTTTACCGCCGACGCGCAAAAGGAAGCCTCACGCGACGGGGCCACCGCCATTGACCTCGTGGACGGCGACTTCCTGTGCGACCTCATCAAGAAATACGGCCTGGGCGTCCACACGCGCACGGTGGAGCAGGTCGTGGTCGACGGGTCCTGGTTCGAGAGCATTTAACGCTTCGCCCCGTTTCGGACGTTTGGCGCTGGATGCCCGGATCAGTGTCCGGGCATGACGCCGGGGATTGCCGCCGGCGGTTGCGTCTCGCCCGCACGCGTCATCACCGCTCTCCGAAGCGGTGATCCCACCCGTCGCGACCGCCCCGAAATCCCGCGGCCTGCCAACCCGCGCCGGGATTGCCCGGTCTGGGCCGGGCAATGACGATTTCGGTGGTAAACGTCGGCAGCCCTTATACCAGCACCTTCCCCAAGATAGCCGCCACCATCTCGTTTGGACGGCGTCCGTTCGACTGACTGCCGCGATTAAACACGCTCGTGTTTAGGCGGATTGCCGCTGGCGCGGCGACGCCGCAGGCGGGCCTACGGCCAATCCGCCCTATGACACTGCGGCCGGCACCTTCCCCAAGACAGCCGCCACCATCTCGTTTGGACGGCGTCCGCTCGACTGACTGAAGGGATTAAACATCCCAATGTTTACGGAGGTCGGCGAGGGCGTGGCGGACTTCGTCGAGGATGGCGGGATCGTCGATCGTGGGCGGCACCGTGGGTTCCTCGCCGTCGGCGAGCTTGCGCATCGTGCCGCGCAGGATCTTGCCGGAGCGCGTCTTGGGCAGGCGCGGGACGACGGCGACGTGCTTGAAGGCGGCGACGGGGCCGACTTCCTCGCGCACCTGCTGGACGCATTCCTTGGCGACGGCGTCGGAATCCCGATCGCAACTGGCCGTGAGCACCACCAGGCCCACGGGCACCTGCCCCTTGAGGTCGTCGTGAACACCCATGACGGCACATTCGGCCACATCGGGGTGGTTGGCGAGCGCTTCCTCGATGGCGCCGGTGGACAGGCGGTGCCCGGCGACGTTGATGACGTCGTCGAGGCGGCCCATGACCCAGACGTCGCCGTCGGAATCGAGCATCCCGGCATCCCCGGTGCGGTAGAAGCCGGGGAAGGTGGAGAGATACTCGTTGTAGAAGCGGTCGCGCGAGCCCCAGATGCTCGGCAGCGTGCCCGGCGGCAGCGGCAGCTTGCAGGCGATGGCGCCGACCTCGTTGGCGCCGAGCTCGGCGCCGCCTTCGTCGAGCACGCGCACGTCCCAGCCGGGCATGGGCTTGCAGGCGGAGCCGGGTTTGACGGGCATGGGCTCGATGCCCATGGGGTTGCCGGCGATGGCCCAGCCGGTTTCCGTCTGCCACCAGTGGTCGACGACGGGCACATTGAGTCGGTTCTGCGCCCAGACGAAGGTGTCGGGATCGCAGCGCTCCCCCGCCAGGAAGAGGGTGCGGAAGCCGCGCAGGTCGTGTTTGGCGATCTCGCGGCCCTCGGGGTCGCGCTGGCGGATGGCGCGGAAGGCCGTGGGCGCGGTGAAGAGCGCGGCGACGCCGTGCTCCTCAATGACGCGCCAGAAGGCCCCGGCGTCGGGCGTGCCCACGGGCTTGCCCTCGAACATCACCGTGGTCGCACCGCGCAGCAGCGGGCCGTAGACGATGTAGGAGTGGCCGACGACCCAGCCGACGTCGGAGGCGGTCCAGAACACCTCGCCGGGGTCGATGCCGTAGAGGCCCTTCATCGTCCAGTGCAGGGCGACCGCGTGGCCGCCGTTGTCGCGCACGACGCCCTTCGGCCAGCCGGTCGTGCCCGAGGTGTAGAGGATGTAGAGCGGATCGGTCGCGGCGACGGGCACGGGGTCGGCCGGCGCCGCGTGCGCCATGGCGCTGTCCCAGTCGTGATCGCGCCCGTTGACCAGCTCGCACGGCTGGCGCTCGCGCTGCTTCACCACGACCGTGGTGGGCGCGTGCGCGGCTTCGGACAACGCGTGCTCGTAGAGGTGCTTGTAGTCGACGACGCCGCCCGGCTCGATGCCGCAGGAGGCGGTGACGAGGGCCTTGGGCTCGGCGTCGTCGATGCGCTTGGCGAGCTGGGCGCCGGCGAAGCCGCCGAAGACCACGGAGTGCACCGCGCCGATGCGCGCGCAGGCGAGCATGGCGATCGCGGCCTCGGGGATCATGGGCATGTAGACGATGACGCGGTCGCCGTGGCCCACGCCCAGGCCGCGGAGCACGCCGGCGAAGCGGGCCACGGCGTCGCGCAGCTGCGCGTAGGTGTAGGTGGTCTGCGTGCCGGTGACGGGGCTGTCGTGGATCAGCGCCGGCTGCTCGCCGCGCCCGCCGTCGGCGTGGCGGTCCAGGCAGTTGTAGGCGGTGTTCAACTGGCCGCCGGTGAACCAGCGGTAGAAGGGCGCCTCGCTGTCGTCCAGCACGCGGTCCCAGCGGCGGTGCCAGGTGATCGCCTCGGCTTCCTCGCCCCAGAAGCCCTCGGGGTCGCGAAGCGAGCGCTCGTACAGCTCGCGGTAGCCGGCCATGACGCACCTCCCCGTTCGCCGCATGTGGAATTTCTTTTTGCCACAGGATGCGCCGGCAGGCCGCGCGAATCAAACCGGCCGCCCGGCCCACATCGAACAAAAAACCCGCCCACCGGGCGCGCCGATGGGCGGGCAAGGCGACCGCCACCCACGGAAATCGAGCACGATGAGACGACGCGGAATGACCCGACGCGCCTCATCGCGCGCTATCTCATTCATGTGCGGGCATGATTCAGGGCCCACGCCGTTCCCGGAGCGACCCCATCATGCCCTGAGGGGGAGGGCACTCGGGGTTGGCGGCCTTCTGGGAGGCAGGGAGGAGACCCTGCGCGCAGCCGGTCGGCCCGGCTGAACACCGGATTTTCCGATCCGAACGGGGCCGGCACCTTCCCCAAGACAGCCCCGCGAGCTCACCCTGGCGGGCGTCCATTGGACTGACGCAAGGGATGGACAGGCGGTCGCAGACCGCCTCGCGCGCCTAAGGCGCGCTAACACGCTCGTGTTTCGTTCAGCGCTGTTTGGCTTCCCAGTCGGGATGGACCCAGACCGGCGGGTCTTCGGGCAGCAGCGGGTCGCGGCCGCGGATGGCGTCGGCCAGCTTTTCCGCCAGCATGATCGTGGGCGCGTTGAGGTTGCCGGACGGGATCGTGGGCATGATGGCGGCATCAACCACGCGCAGCCGCTCGACCCCGTGAACGCGGCCCTGGGCGTCCACGACACCGCCCTCGCCGTCGCCCATGGCGCAGGTGCACGAGGGGTGGTAGGCGCTTTCACCCTCGGCGCGGATGAACTCGTCGATCTCGGCGTCGCTCTGCACGTCGTCGCCGGGCGCCAGTTCGCGCTCGCGGTAGGGCTCGAAGGCGGGCTGGCGCAGGATTTCGCGCGTCAGGCGGATGCTGTCGCGCATCTCGCGCAGATCGCGTTCGGTCTGGTTGTAGTTGAAGCGGATGGCGGGCGCGGCGCGCATGTCGGCGCTGCGCGCGCGCACGTAGCCGCGGCTTTCCGGGCGCATGGGCCCGACGTGGGCCTGATAGCCGTGGTACGGGGCCGCGCCCGTGCCGTCGTAGTTCACCGCCACCGGCAGGAAGTGGTACTGGATGTTGGGCCACTTGATGCCGGGCTCGGAGCGGATGAAGCCGCCGGCCTCGAAGTGGTTGCTGCCGCCCAGCCCCTTGCGCGTGGAGAGCCACTGGATGCCGACGAGCGTGCGCTTCACCGGCCGCGTCACGGGGTAGAGGCTGACCGGCGCCTTGGCGCGCTCCTGGATGTAGCACTCCAGGTGGTCCTGCAGGTTCTCGCCCACGCCCGGCAGGTCGGCGACCACGTCCACGCCGATGCCGCGCAGGCGGTCGGCCGGGCCGATGCCGGAAACCTGGAGAAGCTGCGGCGACTGGATGGCGCCGGCACAGCACAGCACCTCCCGCGTGGCGCGGACGTCCCGTGTGCGGCCGCCCTTGGTGTAGCGCACGCCGACGGCCGTGCCCTTTTCGATGAGGATGCGCTCGGTGAAGGCGCGCGTGCGCACGGTCAGGTTCGAGCGCCCCCAGACCGGGCGCAGGTAGGCGTTGGCGGTGGACCAGCGCACCCCGTCCTTGGTGGTGCGGTCCATGGGGCCGACGCCCTCGTTGCGGTAGCCGTTCATGTCCGGCGTGTAGCCGTAGCCCGCCTGCTGGCCGGCCTCGATCCAGGCCTGCGGCAGCGGGTTCTCGCACTTCCCGCGCGTGACGTAGAGCGGCCCGCGGTCGCCGTGGTAGGCGTCGCCGCCGAGTTCGTGCGTCTCCGCCTTTTTGAAGTACGGCAGACAGTGGCGGTAGGACCAGGTTTCCAGGCCCTTGTTCTCGGCCCAGCGGTCGTAGTCGCCGGCGTTGCCGCGGATGTAGGCCATACCGTTGATGGAGCTGGAGCCGCCGATCGCCTTGCCGCGCGGCTGGTCCATCACGCGCTCGCCCATGTGGGGCTCGGCCTCGGTCTTGAAGGCCCAGTTGAAGCGGCGGCCCTTGAGCGGCTCGGCGAACGCCGCCGGCATGTGGATGAAGACCGAATAGTCCATCGGCCCCGCTTCCAGGAGCAGGACGGAGGTCTCGGGGTCCTCGCTCAAGCGGTGGGCGAGCACGGCCCCCGCGGAGCCGGCGCCCACGATCACGTAGTCGAACGTCTCGGTCTCGGCCATCTCGACAGCCTTCCCGGGTTGTTGATGCTGTTGTCGCTGGGGCGGCGGCGCCGGCTCAGTACGGCGCTTCGCAGGGCGCCGTGGCGACGTAGACGCTCTTGAGCTGGCTGTAGGCGTCCAGCGCCTCGACGCCGTTCTCCTTGCCCAGGCCGGAGTGCTTGGCGCCGCCGAACGGCATGGGGATGGGCGTCTCGTTGTAGTGGTTCACCCAGCAGATGCCGCACTGCAGGTTCGCCGCGACGCGGTGGGCGCGGTTGAGATCGCGCGTGAACACGCCACCCGCGAGGCCGTACTTCGTGTCGTTGGCACGGGCGACGACCTCGTCCTCGTCGCTGAAGGTCAGCACGGACAGCACGGGGCCGAAGATCTCCTCGCGCACGATCGTCATGTCGTCGCTGCACTGGTCGAAGATCGTGGGCTCGACGTAGGCCCCGTTCGCCAGCGCCGGGTCGTCGGGAACGCCGCCGCCGGTGAGCAGCTTGGCGCCCTCGCGCTTGCCGGCCTCGATGTAGCCGAGGACAGTTTCGCGGTGTTCCCTGGAGATGAGGGGACCCATCTGGGTTTCGGGATCGCGCGGATCGCCCAGGCGGATGCGCTTCGTGCGCTCGACGAGCTTGTCCAGAAAGGCGTCGCGGAGGCGCTCGTGCACGAAGACGCGGGTGCCGTTCGTGCACACCTCGCCCTGGGTGTAGAAGTTGCCCAGGATGGCGCCGGACACCGCCTCATCCAGCCCGGCGTCGTCGAAGACGATCAGCGGCGATTTGCCGCCCAGCTCCATGGAGACGTGCTTGAGCGAGGAACTCACGGCGTCCGAGGCGACGAGCTTGCCGGTTTCCGCCTCGCCCGTCAGCGAGACCTTGGCGACGCGCGGGTGGCGCACCAGCGCCTGCCCGGTTTCGGCAAAGCCGTGGACGACGTTGAAGACGCCGTCCGGCACGCCCGCCTCGCTGAAGAGCTGGGCCACGCGGATGGCGGAGAGCGGCGTCAGCTCCGCCGGCTTGAACACCATGGCGTTGCCGGCGGCGAGCGCGGGCGCGCCCTTCCAGCACGCGATCTGGAGCGGGTAGTTCCAGGCGCCGATGCCCGCGCACACCCCGAGCGGCTCGCGCCGGGTGTAGACGAAGGCGTTCTCCACCTCCTGGAAGCTGCCCTGGAGCTTGTCGGTCAGGCCGGCGAAGTATTCCAGGCAGTCCGCGCCGGAATCGACGTCGGCCTCGGGCGTTTCCTGGATGGGCTTGCCTGCGTCCAGCGTTTCCAACTCCGCCAGCTCCTGGCGGTGGGCGCGCAGGGCGTCGGCGCAGCGGCGCAGGATGCGGCCGCGCTCCGTCGGCCCCAGCGCGGCCCAGGCGCGCTGGCCGCGCTCGGCGGCGGCGACGGCCGCCTCGACGTCGTCCGCGCCGGCCTGCTGGATGGTCGCCAGCACCTCGCCGGTGGCGGGGTTGATCGTGGTGAAGGTACGGCCGTCGCGGGCGTTCGCGCTGCGGCCGCCGATGTACAGGCTCCCGTCAGGCAGGTTGGGCATCGTGGGTCTCCTCGGCGCGGTGGGGCGCGTTCGCGAGCTGTGTTTCCAGGTAGTCGCGGGCGAAGGCGTGGGCCCGGTCGCGGTCCAGCCCCTCCTCGCCCAGCGCGTGGCGCAGCGAGAGGCCGTCGATGAAGACCGACAGCCCCAGGGCGATGCGGTGCGCGTCGGTGTCGGGCACCAACGCGCGCAGCGGCCGCGCCAGGTTGCTGCGCAGCCGGCGGCGCAGGAGGCGCTGCATGCGCGTCAGGTTCGGGTCGCTGTGCGCCTGCCCCCAGAACGCCAGCCACGCCGAGACGATCTCCGGCGTGAAGCAGCGCGCGGCGAAGTTGGCGTTCAGGATGGCGTGCAAGCGCTCGCGCGGCCCGTGCGCGTCCGCCAGATGGCGGGACAGCTCCATGCGCAACTCTTCCGCGATGTGGCGCATCGTCGCCGCCAACAGCCCCTGTTTGTCGCGGAAGTAGTGGGGCACGAGCCCCGGCGAGATGCCGGCGGTGCGCGCGACCCGGCTCAGCGTGACCTTTTCGTAGCCCAGCTCGTGGATCGTTCGGATCGTGGCGTTGATGAGCTGGCGCCGCCGCACCTCCTCCATCCCGACCTTGGGCATCGCCGACCTCCCCGCGCGGGTGTTTCGGCGCCGGCCGTGCGGGCCCGGAGCCCGCCGAAGCGCCGGCGTCGTCCCGCGTCGCGAGTCCTGTGTAGCGGTTTTTGGTTGAACGCTCAATCAAAAAACGTATGCTAAGGGTATCGACGGTCGGCCCGGCGGTGCGTAGCTTTTTCCGGGTTGACCAGTGCGACACCCACGGCCGGCACCCGGCCGGCCGATGAAGGTACGGGAGGCGTTCACATGAAACTGCGCAAAACACTCGCTGTCGCCGCGGTCGGGCTGCTTGCCACCACCGGCGTGGCCTCGGCCCAGGACAACGGAAACGACGCGTGCAAGACGGTCCGCCTGGAGCAGGTGAACTGGACGGGCGTGACGGCCAAGACCGAGACGCTGGCCTGGGTGCTGCAGCAACTGGGCTACGAGACGGACATCATCACCGCGTCCGTGCCGATCATGTTCCAGTCGTTGGCCCGCAACGAGCGCGATGCGTTCCTGGGGCTGTGGCTGCCCACGCAGCGCGGCATGATCGAAAAGTACATGAAGAAGGGCGAGATCGATATCATCGGCGTCAACCTGGACGGCGCCAAGTACACGGTCGGCGTGCCGGAATACGTGTATGAGTCCGGGATCAAGAGCTTCAAGGATCTCGCCGAGAACAAGGAGAAGTTCGACGGCAAGATCTACGGCATCGAGGCCGGAAACGACGGCAACAAGATCATCAAACAGATGATCAAGGACGACGCCTACGGCCTCGGCGATTGGGAGCTGGTGCCTTCCTCCTCCGCCGGGATGCTGGCCCAGGTCGGGCGCATGGTGAAGAACGAGAAGCCGATCGCCCACCTCGCCTGGGAGCCGCACCCGATGAACCTCAAGTACAACACGCGCTACCTCTCCGGCGGTGAGGAGTACTGGGGGCCCAACAAGGGCGGCGCCACGGTCTACACGATGACCCGCAAGGGCTACGCCTGGGACTGCCCGAACGTCGGCCAGCTGCTTGAGAACTTCACCTTCACGCTGAACGAGCAGAACAAGATGGGCGACTATGTCCTGAACAAGGACATGGACTACGCCGAGGCCGGCAAGGAGCTCATCCGCAACAACCCGAAGATCCTGGAGCGCTGGTTCAAGCAGGGCGGCAAGTACACCACCACGGGCGTGACCACGCGCAGCGGCGACGGCGACCCGGTCGCCGTCATCAAGGACGCGCTGGGCATGTCCGGCTAATCCGGCCGCGACCGGAACCAGCCGCGAGCGGGCCGGCATCCCGAGGGGTGCCGGCCCTTTTCGTGTCCGCTCAGCAGCCTCAGTCGCCGTTTGACGCCACCTCGCGCAGACGCCGGATGTGGCGGGCGACGATTTCCTGATGCCGGCCGCTGCGCTTGAGCGCGGCGAGGCCCCGGTCAAACCGGTCGCGCGCCTTTTCGGCCCCAGGCTGGCCGCGCGGAAAGATCACGTGCTGGCCGTTGCACTGAAGCACGATCTCGAGGAAGCGGACCTTGCGCCCCTCCGGCAGCACCGCATCCGCCACCGCGCGGCCCTGGAGCGTGCTGACGGGGATGAAGTCGGCGTAGCCCTCGGCCAGGGTCTTCACGCAGGCGCGCATGCTCGGCGGATCGAGCCGGCGCAGCCTGCCCCGCTCGGTCAGGCGGGCGATGGCGGCCTGGGGCGGATAGCCGTGGGGCATGCAGTAGGTCAGCCCCGCCAGTTCGCCCACGGTTTCCGCGCGGAGGCCGCTGCCGGCGAGCGTCATCGGGCGCTTCTCCGTGCGGATCACCGGCTTGGAAAAGAAATACCGCCGTTCGCGCTCGGCGTTGTGAATGTAGGGGAAGGTGGCACGGTACCGCCCCGCGCGCGTCGCCTGCGCGCCGCGCACCCACGGCAGAAAGTCGATCGTCACGCGGCGATCGAGCTGCGCGTAGACCTGGCGCACCACGTCCGTGACCAGGCCGCCGTTGAGCCAGTCCTCGTCGGACAAGGGCGCGTAGCCGTTGCCGGTGACGAGGCGCACCGGTTCCGCCGCGACGGCCTGCGCCGCCATCACCGTGGCGACCACCGTGCCGGTGCCCCACCCCGGCCCGCGTCGGCGACCGGCAAGGGATTGGCGGAAGCGCGGCATCTTGCGGGCTCTTCCCCCCGGTGCACACCCGCCGCGCCGCGACGGTTGACATACGATTCACCATCGTAGGCCGGGCGTTGCGGGCCGCCAAGGTCCGACCACCTGCTTTATGCTAACCGCATCGGCTTCGATCGCGGTGCACAAAAAAGCGCCCGACCCTAGGGGCCGGGCGCTCGCTGCCAGCCAACGCGCACGGTGTGCCGCGATCAGATGACCTTCGCCTCGTTGCGCAGCTTGTCCACCAACTCCTGCACGCTGGAGACCTTGACGCCGGCCTCGCGCGCGGGCGGCTCCTCGACCTTCTGCACGTCCAGGCGCGGGGTGACGTCGACGCCCCAGTCCGCCGGCGCGGTCTTGTCCAGCTTCTTCTTCTTCGCCTTCATGATGTTCGGCAGCGAGGCGTAGCGCGGCTCGCACAGCCGCAGGTCCGTCGTCAGCACCGCCGGCATCTTGAGGTCCAGCGTCTCCAGGCCGCCGTCGATCTCGCGCGTGATGCGCGCGGTGCCGTCCTGGACGTTGACCTCGGAGATGAAGGTGCCCTGCGACCAGCCGAGCAGCGCCGCCAGCATCTGGCCGGTCTGGTTGTTGTCGTTGTCCACGGCCTGCTTGCCCATGAGGACGAGGCCGGGATCCTCCTGTTCGACCACGGCCTTGAGGAGCTTGGCCACGCCCAGCGGCTCCAGCGCCTCGTCCGACTCGATGAGGATGCCGCGGTCGGCGCCCATCGCCAGGCCCGTGCGGATCGTCTCCTGGGCCTGCTGCGGGCCGGCGGACACCAGCACGACCTCGGAGGCGTGCCCCTGCTCCTTCAGCCGGATCGCCTGTTCGACGGCGATCTCGCAGAAGGGATTCATCGCCATCTTGGAGTTGGACAGGTCGACGCCGCTGTTGTCCTTCTTCACGCGGACCTTCACGTAGGGATCGAGCACGCGCTTGACCGGAACGAGAACCTTCATCGTTGTCCCACGCTGGTTGGGGTGTGCCTAGGGCATGACGAGGTCGGACCGACCAGGCCGAAAGGCCAGCGCACGCCGGCGGCGCGCAAGCGGTCCGGGCGCTGAATCATGCCCGCAAACGAAAGAGATAGAGTGCGATGAGGCTCGTAGAGCAATTCTGCGTCGTCTCATTGCGCTCTGACCGGAGCGGGCGTCGCCTAGCAGCCCGTCCGAAACCTGTCAAACCGCGCCCGCCGGGGCCGCGCGGACCCCGGCGGGCCGGTGGCGGCGTTACGACTTCGGCCGCTCGTTCTTGGGGTCGTAGAGCGGCTTGTAGCCGACCGCCTCGATCTTCATCGGGTAGTGCTCGTGGAAGTACTCCATCGTGACCTGCCGGCCCTCTTCGCAGTAGCTGTAGGGCAGGTAGGCCATGGCGATGTTCTTCCCGATCGAGGGCCCGTAGGCGACGGAGGTAACGTAGGACGGCCGGCCCAGCTCGTCCTTGAGCGTCTCGCCCGTCTCCGGGTCCAGGATCGGCCAGGAGCCCACCGGATAGCGCGCCACGCCGTTGGAATCGACGTTGTCCTGCATCGTCAGCGTGCACAGATAGGCCGGCTGATGCTCGCGCTGGCGCTGGGCCACATAGGCCTGCTTGCCGTAGAAGTCGGCGTCCTTGACCTTCGGCCGCGCGAGCCCCGCCTCGTACATGTTGTACTCGGTCAGCAGCTCGTGGTTCTGCAGCCGCAGGCTCTTCTCCAGGCGGCGGCTGTTGGCGTAGGTCTCGATGCCGATCGCCGGCACGCCCTGCTCGCGCAGCATGTCCCACAGCGGCAGGCCGTAGCTGAAGGGGAAGTGCAGCTCCCAGCCCTGCTCGCCGACGTAGGAGATGCGGAAGCCCTTCACCGGGATGCCCTTGAGCGTGAAGTCCCGCGAGGCCGCGAAGGGGAAGTTCTCGGGGTCCAGCTGCTCGGGGTGATCGGCGAGCTGCTTCAGCGTCTCGCGGGCGTTCGGGCCCCACACGCCCAGGCAGCCGTACTGGTCCGAGCGCTCCTCGATCGTGACGTTGAAGCCGTAGTCCTCGGCCATGCGGGTCATCCAGACGTAGTCGCGGTTCCCCGTGTCACCGCCGTCGATCACCCGGTAGTGGTTGGTGTCGAGGCGGATGATGGTGAGGTCCGCGCGGATGCCGCCCTCGTGGTCGAGGAAGTTGGAGTAGACGCCCTTCCCGATCGGGGTGTTGCCGCCGACCTTGGAGACGGAGCAGAACTCCATCAGTCCCTCGGCGTCCGGCCCCGAGACGTCGTAGATCGCGAAGTGCGACAGGTTGATCATGCCGACGTTGTTGGAGATCTCCAGATGCTCGGCATTGGAGACGTGCCAGAAGTGGCGGGCGTCCCACTCGTTCTGGCGCGTCGGCACGTGATCCGCCCACTTCTCCATGAGCGTCTTCTCGTTGGCGGCGTAGCCGTGGGCGCGCTCCCAACCCGCGGCCTCCATGAAGTAGCCGCCCAGCTCCTGCTCGCGGGCGAAGAAGGGGCTGCACCGCAGGTTGCGGCCCATGCTGTAGGGCTCGCGGTTGTGCACCGGCGGATTGTAGATCTTGAAGGCCGTCTCGTAGCAACGGTCGTGGATGTAGGACGGCGTCTTCTGGATCGGGTAGTAGCGCGCGACGTCGATGCCGTGCGGATCGATCTCGACGCGGCCGTCCGTCATCCAGTCGGCGATGACCTTGCCGGTGCCGGGGCCGTCCTTGATCCAGACGGACTCGCCGTACCACAGCCCGCGCACGTTCGGGGACTCACCGATGGACGGGCCGCCGTCCGCCGTGACCTGCAGCAGGCCGTTGAAGGAGTGGCGCTCGTCCACGCCCAGCTCACCGAGCACCGGCGTCAGCTCGATCGCCTTCTCCAGCGGCTCCATGACCTGCTCCAGGTCGAGGTCGCGCTGCGACGGCGACAGCCGCGCCTGCTCCTTGGTGAGGATGTTCTTGGGGTGCACCATGCGCGGGGCCTTCTCCTCGTAGTAGCCCCACTCCAACTGGCCGCCCTCGGTGGTCTTGGGATCGCCCGTGTCGCGCATGTAGGCGGAGTTGCCCTGGTCGCGGAACAGCGGGTAGCCGATCTCCTTGCCGGTGCCCTCGAACTCGTTGAAGGGGCCGAACCACAGCAGCGGGTGCTCGACCGGCATGATGGGCAGGTCCTCGCCCGCCATCTCGGCGATCAGGCGGCCCCACAGGCCGGCGCAGCACACCACGTAGGGCGCCTTGATGTAGCCGCGCGTCGTCTCGACGCCGACGATGCGCCCGTTCTGGATGTCGAGGCTGGTCGCGGCGGTGTTGCCGAAGGCCTGCAGCTTGCCGGTGTCCTCGGCCCACTGGACCATGTCGCCGGTCATGCTCTGCGAGCGCGGGATCACGAGGCCGGCGTCCGGGTCCCACATGGCGCCCTGGATCTTGGTCTCGTCGACCAGCGGGAACTTGGCTTTCACCTCTTCCGGACTGACGAGCGACACGTTGGTGCCGAAGGCCTTGCCGGAGCCCACCTTGCGCTTGAGCTCCTCCATGCGCTCGTCGTCGTCGGCCCGCGCGACCTCGAAGCCGCCGACGCGGGCGTAGTAGCCGTACTTCTCGAAGAAGTTCTTCGAGTAGGTGGTCGTGTAGACGGTCATGTGGTCATGAGCCGTCATGAAGCAGAAGTCGGAGGCGTGCGACGTCGAGCCAATGTCCGTCGGGATGGCCGACTTGTCGATACCGACGATGTTGTCCCACCCGCGCTCGATCAGGTGATGGGCCACCGAAGCACCGACAATGCCGCCCTGCCCGATGATGACGACGTTTGCGCTCTCGGGGAATTTCGACATGTGTCCGTCTCCGCCTGGAAGGATGTCGTGGCGTTGTTTTCAGCGCCGCCGGCCGGCGCCCCCGCCGGGGACGGCCGTGCCGAGCGCATGTCCGGTTCCGGTTTCGCGCAACCCGGTGAGGGCATAAGCCCGCGTCCGTGACGGGGGCTTGCGATCCTGCGACGGCAGCTAGTGGGATTGCGCCGCGCCCCACCGGCCGCCGCCGCGGCGGCCCGCTTCCGGGCCTTACATGTTGGGATAGTTGGGGCCGCCGCCGCCTTCCGGCGTCACCCACTGGATGTTCTGCTTGGGATCCTTGATGTCGCACGTCTTGCAGTGAACGCAGTTCGTGAAGTTCAGCTGCAGGCGCGGATTGGACCCGTCGTCGTCGCGCACGATCTCGTAGACGTTGGCCGGGCAGTAGCGCTGCTCCGGCGCGTCGAAGTATTCGAGGTTGTGCGAGACGGGGATGCTGTCGTCCTTGAGCCGCAGGTGGACCGGCTGGTCCTCCTCGTGCCAGACGTTCGCCAGATAGACGCTGGAGAGCTTGTCGAAGCTGACCACCCCGTCCGGCTTCGGGTACTCGATCTTGGGCATCTGGTCCTTGGGCTTGAGCGTCTCGTGGTCCCAGTGCTTGTGGTGCAGGGTCCACGGCAGCTTGCCCTTCATGACCTTGAGGTCGAAGCCGGCGTAGACGGTGCCCAGCGCCATGCCGAAGCGCGCCGCGGCGGGGCGGAAGTTGCGCGCGCGGTGCAACTCCTCGTGCACCCAGGACTGCTCGAACTTGGTCGGGTAGCGGTCGAGCGTCTGCTGGCCCGCGTCGCCCTCGGCGATGGCCTCGGCGACGGACTCGGCGGCCAGCATGCCCGTCTTCATGGCGTTGTGGTTGCCCTTGATCTTGGGCACGTTCAGGAAGCCCGCCGAGCAGCCGATGAGCATGCCGCCCGGGAAGACGAGGCGCGGGATTGACTGCAGGCCGCCCTCGTTGAGCGCGCGCGCGCCGTAGGAAACACGCTTGCCGCCCTCCAGCATGCCGCGCACGGCCGGGTGCGTCTTGAAGCGCTGGAACTCGTCGAAGGGCGAGAGGTGCGGGTTCTCGTAGTCCAGGCCGATGACGTAGCCGACGTACACCTGGTTGTCTTCCAGGTGGTAGATGAAGGAGCCGCCCCAGGTCTTGTTGTCCATGGGCCAGCCGGCGGTGTGGACGACCAGCCCCTCCTGGTGGTTCTCGTCCGGAACCTCCCACAGCTCCTTCAGGCCGATGCCGTAGGTCTGCGGATCGGCGCCCTCGCGCAGGCCGTACGTGTCGATGAGCTGGCCGGACAGCGAGCCGCGGCAGCCCTCCGCGAACATCGTGTACTTGGCGCGCAGCTCGATGCCGGGCTCATAGCCCGCCTTGGCGGAGCCGTCGGCGGCCACGCCCATGTCGTTCGTGGCCACGCCCACCACACGGTCCTGCTCGTCGAACAGCACTTCCGCCGCGGCGAAGCCGGGGTAGATCTCCACCCCCATCTCCTCGGCCTGCTCCGCCATCCAGCGGCAGACGTTGCCCATGGAGACGATGTAGTTGCCCTCGTTGTGCATCTCCTGGGGCAACAGCGGGATGGGCATGGACATGCTGCCCTTGCCGGTCAGGAACATGAACTTTTCGTCGCTGACCGGCGTGTTGAGCGGCGCGCCCTTGTCCTTCCAGTCGGGGATCAATTCGTCGAGCGCGCGCGTTTCCAGCACCGCGCCGGAGAGGATGTGCGCGCCCACCTCGGAGCCCTTCTCCAGCACGCACACGGCCAGATCCTGGCCGGACTCCTCAGCCTGTTGACGCAGCCGGATCGCCGCGGCCAGCCCCGCCGGGCCAGCGCCGACGATGACGACGTCGTATTCCATGGACTCGCGTTCGCTCATCGCGCCCTTGTCTCCCCGCGCCGCGTGGATGTCGCGCCGTGCGGTCCCAACTGACTCTCGGGCGTGCCGCGCGCCGGCCAAGGCCGTCAGACCGCCCTGTGGCGGCATGCCGCACCGGCCGATCGCCGCCGCGGCGCCCGTCGCGCGACCGCCGCGAGCGACCCCGTCAGCGGCTGGACTCGCAGGCGCACCAGCCGGTCACCTCGCACGCGTGAACCCGCTTGGCAACCCTTTGTGATCCGCCACTTATGCGGCGGTGCAATATACGGGATCGGTCAGGCAACGACGCCCGGAATTACCCAGCTTTAGAGCAGATCGCCGTAAAGCAGAATCACCTGCGGGATTCTGCTTGCTCGTGCGTGGACAGCCGCAAGGCTCGCGCGCCGCAGGCGCGCAAACTGCTCGCACAGGAAAAACAGGAACCTAGCGTGAGGTTTCCAGTTTTCCCGGCAAACACGATTTCACGCACGATGCTCTAGGCCCCCGTGAAGCACACGCCTTCAAGGCCGGGGAAAACCTTACGTGCCAGCGTCGCCAGCTTGCGAAGTGCCCGCGCGAACGAGCGTGGCAACGGCGTCGCCGGGGTCCAGCACGTCGCCCAGCACGTCGTCCGTAGCGAACGGGCACGCGAGCGTATCGGGATACGGCGCCTCGCCGTAATCGCTCAGGTCCGCGTTCGCGTCGGCGCGGGCGGCGGCCCAGATGGCCGCGAGGTCGATCTTCTGGCGCAACCCCGGCGAGTCCCGCAGCGTGCGCAGCGCGGCGCGATGGTGGTCGCGCACTTCCCGGCGCCAACCGGGGCGGGGTTCGTCGGCGCCACTCCAGGCCAGCTTGATCAGGTGGCGCAGGAGTTGATGAAGGTGGCTTTCGAGGTCGCGGCGTTCGCGCTTGCCCAAGTCCTCGATCTCCTCGGCGACGTGGGCGACGTCGAAACGGTTGTCGCGGCCCAGGGCACGCAGCCGCGCCGCCTGGTCCTGCGTCCAGGCATGGAAATCGCGCTCGTAGAGATCGTCGTTTGCCAGCAGCGCCATGGCCGAACCTCCGACCCGAGCGTACCATTGAACGGCATCGCACCACAGACATTGCCCGGCATGGACATACGAAGAGCCCCAGCCGGCCGACGGCTGGGGCTGATCTTCGTTCCCGCTGAAGGCGCCACCCTTACCCTAGACCGTAGCGGACGGTTCGGTCGTGTCTCCAGACACCGGATGACACAGGGTTCCAAGAATCATTCTTGGTCCAAAGATCATCTTTGGAGGGTCACACACCGCGTCACGGCGCCGCGGGCGCAGTCTTCCAGGTAGGTCCAGACGTAGTCGGCGAAGCTGCGGCGGGTGATGATGTCCATCGTCGGCGTGTCGTCGCGCACGTGGATGGTCACGCCGCAGTGGCGGCCGAACAGCGTCTGCTTCACCTGGCCGGCCGGGAAGGTGCGCGGGTGCATGTCGATGGGCACCGCGCGCTCCAGCGTCTCGCGCAGCATCGGCCCGGTGGCGCCGATGAGCGCCTGGGCGTGCGAGACGTCCACCACGGCCGCGACGATGTCCTTGAACGCCTCGCGCAGCTTGGGGACGTACTCGCTGCGCGCGGCGCCATCGCGGCTGTCGTGGATCATGAGCAGCCACTCGTTGGGGCCGAGCCAGAGCGCGTCCGCCGAGCCGTTCCCGTTGGCGGTGTTCGGCGTCTCCGGCAGGGCGAAGCCCATGGCGGTCTTGAAGGCGTCGCGCGCGGCCGGGTTCTTGTCCAGCTCGCAGCGGATGTCGATGAACTGGCGGTAGGGCGGCTCCCACAGGCCCACCCCGGCATCGCCGAGGCTCTCCTGGGCCTTGCCCGCCAGCCCGAGGTGGGCGAGCGGGCTCTGCCGGGTTTCGAGATCAGCCACGGAGACGCACTCCCTCTGGATCGTAGAGACTGAAGGGATCGGTGATCGTGCAGGAAATCGTCTTGTCGCCCATGGGCGCGTAGACCTTCTGGCCGTGCTTGTGCCGGCCGCCGTAGACCGTCGCCAGGGCGAAGGACCGCGGCTTGTCCGGGTCCAGGTTCGGGCTGAGGTAGCTGGAGGTCACGTTGCCGACCATGTCCATGGGCGGCTCGTCCTTGACCGTCTCCACCAACTGCGCGCCCTCTTCCAGCACCTCGCTGGGATCGTCCGGCAGCACCGCGACCAGCTGCTTGCGGTTGGGGTCCAGGATGTCGGGGCGCTGCAGCGAGCGCTTGCCGACGAAGTCCTTCTTCGAGGACACCAGCTTGTCCATGCCCAGATCGTAGGGCGTGACCGTGCCGTCGGTTTCCTGGCCGACGATGATGAAGCCCTTCTCCGCACGCAGTACGTGCATCG
Organism: Limimonas halophila; assembly: GCF_900100655.1. Classification (NCBI taxonomy): domain Bacteria; kingdom Pseudomonadati; phylum Pseudomonadota; class Alphaproteobacteria; order Rhodospirillales; family Rhodovibrionaceae; genus Limimonas; species Limimonas halophila. The sequence goes on along the minus strand of NZ_FNCE01000003.1, from coordinate 60,791 downwards.
TCTCGGTGCCGTAGGGGCAGATGTTGTACTTCTCCCCCGCGGTCATGAGCGTCTGCCAGAGGTGCAGGCCGTTGTGGGCCTCGACGTTGATCTCGAAGCTGATGTCGCCGGAGAAGGAGACGCGCGCCACGCGCGCCCACATGCCCGCGACGTGGCCCTCGCGCCAGGTCATGAAGGGGAAGGCGTCCTTCGAGACGTCGATGTCGTCCGTCAGCTCGGCCAGCAGCTTGCGCGCGTTGGGGCCGGCGATGGCCGCGGTGGCGTACTGCTCCGTCACCGTGGTCAGGTAGACGTCCAGATCCGGCCACTCGGTCTGGAGGTACTCCTCCAGGTGCGCGAGCACGCCGCCGGCGCCGCCGGTCGTGGTGTGCATGAGGTAGTGGTTCTCCCCGAGGCACATCGTCACGCCGTCGTCCAGGACCATGCCGTCCTCGCGGCACATCACGCCGTAGCGGCAGTGCCCCGGCTTCAGCGTCTTCCACCCGTTGGTGTAGACGCGGTTGAGGAAGGTGACGGCGTCCTTGCCCTGGATGTCGATGCGGCCGAGCGTGGTGGCGTCGAGCATGCCGATGGACTCGCGCGTCTGCCGGCACTCGCGGTACACGGCCTCGTGCATCGTCTCCCCGGCCTTGGGGAAGTACCACGGGCGCTTCCACATGCCGACGTTCTCGAACACCGCGCCGGCCTGCTCGTGCCAGGAGTGCATGGGCGTCTTGCGCACGGGGTCGAAGAACTCGCCGTAGTCGCGCCCCGCCCAGGCGCCGAAGGTGACCGGCGTGTAGGGCGGCCGGTAGGTGGTGGTGCCCACCTCCTGCGGCTCCATGTTGCGGGCGTTCGCGACGATGTGCAGGGCGTTGATGTTGGATGTCTTGCCCTGGTCCGTGCCCATGCCGCACGTCGTGTAGCGCTTGACGTGCTCGATGGAGTGGTAGCCCTCGCGCAGCGCCAGGTAGAGGTCCTGCGCCGTCACATCGTTCTGCAGGTCGACGAAGTGCTTGCCGCCGTGGCCCACCGGCTTGGTGGAGGGCGTCAGCCACACCCAGCGCGCCGGGCGGAAGTCGCTGTCGTCCGCCTCGGGCGCGGGCTGCGTTCCGGCCTCGAAGCCCAGCGCGCCCGCGGCCTCGGCGCCCTTCTTGAAGCCCTCGGCGAGCACGCTCTTCAGGCCCATCGTGCCGTTGCAGGCGCCGGCGGAGCGGTTGGCCTGGAGCGGCTCACCCGGCACGGGCGCGCCGATCTCCGCGTCGTGGACCAGCTTGCCGCGCGCCTGGCTGTGCAGGTGCACCGACGGCGTCCAGCCGCCCGACACGGCCACGAGGTCGCAGTCGAACTCGACCGGTGTGCCGTCGACGCGCGAGCCGTCGGGGCTGAGCGGCGCGGCCTTGACCTTGCGGACGTGCTTGCCGCCCTCGGTGCCGATGATGCCGTGGCCGGCGTAGACCTCGATGCCGGCGCCGCGCGCCTTCTCGGTGTTGGGCCCGCTGGGCTGCTTGCGCTGGTCGATGACGGCCGCGATCTCGATGCCGGCGGCCTTCATGTCCAGTGCGGCGGCGTAGGCGCTGTCGTTGTTGGTGTGGACGACCGCCTTGTTGCCCGGCTTGACGGCGTAGCGGTTGACGTAGGTCTGCACCGCGCTCGCCAGCATCGTGCCGGGGCGGTCGTTGTCCAGGTAGACCAGGGGCCGCTCGATAGCGCCTTGGGCGAGCACCACCTGCCGCGCGCGCACCTTCCAGAAGCGCTGACGGGGCACGTCCCGCGGCTTTTCCGCGAGGTGGTCCGTCAGGCTTTCCAGCATGTTGACCCAGTTGTGGTCGTAGTAGCCGAAGACCAGCGTGCGCGGCATGACGCGCACCTCGGGGTTGGCCTCCAGCTCGCGGACGGCCTCGGCCACCCAGTCGGTGCCCGGCTTGCCGTCGATCTCGTGGTGGCGGGAGAGCAGCGAGCCGCCGAACTCGAACTGCTCGTCGGCCAGGATGACGCGGGCCCCGGCGCGCGAAGCGGCCAGCGCCGAGGCGATGCCGGCGGGGCCGCCGCCCGCGACGAGCACGTCGGCGTGGGCGTAGCGCTTGTCGTAGAAGTCGGGGTCCGGCTCGTCCGGCGCCTCGCCCAGGCCCGCGGCCTCGCGGATGCGCTTCTCGTAAAAGTGCCACGCGCCCTGCGGCCACATGAAGGTCTTGTAGTAGAACCCGGCCGGCAGCAGCTTCGACGCGTACTGGTTCACCGCGTAGAGGTCGAAGTTGACCGTCGGCCAGGCGTGCACCGACTTGGCCGCGAGGTTCTGGTGCAGCTCGGCCTGCGTGGCGCGCACGTCCGGGATGGTGTAGGCGCCCTCGCCGAGCTGGATCACCACCGGCTCCTCCGCGCCGGCGGAGAAGTGCCCGCGCGGGCGGTGATACTTGAAGCTGCGGCCGATCAGGTGAACGCCGTTCGCGATCAGCGCCGAGGCGAGCGTGTCGCCGGCGTAGCCTTCGTAGGTCTGGCCGTTGAAGGTGAACGTGAGCGGCCGCGCACGATCGATCCGGCCGCCGCGGTCCAGGCGGTAGCGCTGGGCCATCGTTGTACGTCCCTGTTCCTGCTTGAGCGAAAGCGCCTGCGTGTGCGGATCGGATGGCGTTCGGGGGAAGCGCCGCGGCGGTCGCCACCGACGCCCGGGGTCTTTCGACGCCGGCTCGTTCGCAACCCTAGCCGAAAGCCCCCTACCCCCTTGATCGATGGGTAAATTTTACGCCCAAGGCGAGACCGCCTTGACCGAATTTACCCTAGATGTATTTGCGCTGCTCCACCTCGGGCGGCTGCTCGCCCATGGGATACACCGCCAGCACCTCGTTCGTCAGGGTGTCGCGCGCGACGTTGAACCAGCGGCGGCAGCCGTGACTGTGCACCCAGCGTTCGTAGTAGGTGCCCTTGGTGTTCTTCTGCAGGAAGACGTAGTCGTTCCAATCGGCGTCGGAGAGCTGCTCCGGGTTTTCCGGGCGCACCTTGTGCGCCTCGCCGCCGTAGCCGAACTCGTTTTCCGAGCGCTCGCCGCAGTACGGGCACGGGATGAGCAGCATGCCTGCCTCTCGTCTGGTCGCCGGTGGTCAACCGGGTGGATTGGCACCTGGATGCGGTGGATGGCGCGGTGACGCGTCAGTGGGCCACGCCCGCCGCCGCGTGCTCGTCGATGACGCCGCCGGTCTGGAAGCGGTCCAACCGGAAGGGCGCGGCGATCGGCGAGGGGCGGTCGTTGGCCATGGTGTCGGCGAAGACGTTGCCCGAGCCCGGCGTGCACTTGAAGCCGCCGGTGCCCCAGCCGACGTTCAGGTAGATCCCGCGCACGGGCGAGGTCCCCATGATCGGGCTGGCGTCCGGCGCGATGTCGACCACGCCGCCCCACTGGCGCAGCATGCGCACGCGCCGGAAGATGGGATACAGTTCGCAGATCGCGGCCACGGTGTCCTCGGTGACCGGGTTGCTGCCCCACTGCGAATAGCTGTTGTAGGGGTCGGCGCCGGCGCCGATGACCAGCTCGCCCTTGTCGGACTGGCTGCAGTAGGCGTGCACCTGCCCGGCCATGACCGTGGTGTGGAAGCACGGCTTCATGGGCTCGCTGACCAGCGCGGACAGCGGGCGCGAGTTGATGGGCAGCTTGAAGCCGGCCATGTCCGCCAGCACGCCCGCGTGGCCGGCGACGACCAGCCCGACGCGCTTGGTCTTGATCGTGCCCTTCGTGGTGCGCACGCCCGTGACCTGGCCGTCCTCGATGTCGAAGCCCTCGACGGCGCACTGCTGGATGATGTCCACGCCCAGCGCGTCGGCCGCGCGGGCGTAGCCCCAGGCCACCGCGTCGTGGCGGGCGACGCCGCCGCGGAACTGCAGCGAGCCGCCGAGCACCGGGTAGCGGCCGTTGCCCAGCAGGTCGATGGCCGGCACCCACTTCTTCACCTCTTCCGGCTCCAGCCACACGCTGTCGATGTTGTTGAGCCGGTTGGAGTTGATGCGGCGCTTGGTGACGCGCACCTCGTTCTGCGTGTGCGCGAGGTTGAGCACGCCGCGCTGGCTGAACATCACGTTGAAGTTCAGCTCCTTCGACATCGTCTCCCACAGCTTGAGGGAGTGCTCGTAGAGCGCGGCGCTCTCGTCCCACATGTAGTTGGAGCGCACGATCGTGGTGTTGCGGCCCGTGTTGCCGCCGCCCAGCCAGCCGCGCTCCAGCACGGCGATGTTGGTCATGCCGTGCTCTTTGGCCATGTAGTAGGCCGTCGCCAGCCCGTGGCCGCCGCCGCCCACGATGACGGCGTCGTATTCCTGCTTGGGTTCCGGGCTGCGCCAGGCCGCCGGCCAGTTCTCGTGGTAGCTCAGGGCGTTGCGCAGAAGGGACCAGATCGAGTAGCGAGCTTTCATGACGCCTCGGCGCTCTCGGTTGCCCTGGGACCGTTTCCCTGGGGATGGATGGACGTGGGCGCTCGACCCGACCGATTTGGGATGATTCGCCCACGCTGTCACGCCCCGATCCGGTGGTTTCCGCCCACCCCGCCCGACCGCGCGTGCGGGCGCGGTTCGGGGAGCCAGGCGCCCCGCCGGAGAGACCGCGACAACACGCCATGGCGGCCCCGGCGGCTAGCGAATCTCCGTCACGTAAATTTCAGATCGCGACACACCCGGAAGTGTGCCAAACTCCGCCGCGCCGACCAACTCCCCCAAGGATCACGGAGCGACGAAGGGCCGCACAGGGCATGCTTGGCACGGTTCCGCGCGATCTGCCCCAGACCATCGGGTTCGTTCTCGTTCCCGGATTCTCCATGATCGCCTTCACCTCCACGGTGGAGACGATGCGCCTGGCCAACCGCCTGGCGAACCGGCCGCTGTACCGCTGGCCACTGTTCTCGCCGGACGGCAACCCCGTGGCCGCCTCCAACAACATCGCCCTGACGCCCGACGGCGACCTGGAGCAGGCGAGCCAGCTGTCCACGATCGCCATCTGCGGCGGCCAGGGCGTGCACCGCGCGGTGGACCGGAGCTTCATCTCCTGGCTGCGCCGCATGGACCGCTCGGGCGCGGACGTCGGGGCGATCTGCACCGGCAGCTACCTGCTCGCCCGCGCCGGGCTGCTGGACGGCTATCATTGCACGATCCACTGGGAGCAGCTGGCCGGCTTCGCCGAGGAGTTCCCGGACATCGAGGTCACCACCGAGCTGTTCGAGATCGACCGCCAGCGCTTCACCTGCGCCGGCGGCTCGGCGGGCATCGACATGATGCTCAACGTCATCGCCATGCAGCACGGTCACGAGCTGGCGGCGCGCGTGGCCGACCAGTTCATGCACGAGCGCATCCGCGACCGCCACGACCACCAGCGCATCTCCCTGCCCGCGCGCCTGGGCGTGCGCCATCCCAAGCTGCTGTCCGTGATCGAGCTGATGGAGCAGCACCTGGAGGAGCCGCTGTCGCGCGCGGAGCTGGCGAGCAAGGCGGGGCTGTCGACGCGCCAGCTGGAGCGGCTGTTCCGCAAGTACCTGCACCGCTCGCCGGCGCGCTACTACCTGGAACTGCGGCTCAACAAGGCGCGCCTGCTGCTGGTGCAGACGAACATGTCGGTGATCGACGTGGCGCTGGCCTGCGGCTTCGTCTCCGCCTCGCACTTCTCCAAGTGCTACCGCGACTTCTTCGGCCGCACCCCGCGCAAGGAACGCGGCCTGCCGCCGCACGGCGAGCCCGGCGGCGAACTGGACGACGAGGTCGGGTGACAACCGCCTGCGCGCCGGCCGCGGTCACGGCTCGGCCGTGTCCCAGCTCGGCAGGTTGGTGAGCGCCAGCAGGGCGTGGCCCAGGTTGTCCAGGCGCACGGTGTTGTCGTACGCCTCGGTGCGCAGCGCGCCCAGCACGCGGGCGGGCTTGCTGATGTAGAAGGTGTCCACCTCGGACACGAATTGCAGCTGGCGCAGGCTGCGCAGCCCCCGGCGGATGGCCAGGCGATAGGTTTGCGCCCGCGCCGTGTCCCCGGTGTCCCGCGCGAGCGCGTACGCCGTCGCCAGCCCTTCCAGGTAGACGCCGGTGGAAGCGGCGTGCGGCGGGCCGTAGTCGGGCCGGCCGGGCACGTGGAAGCGGCCCCAGAGGTCGGGCGCCAGCGGCGCGCCCCACTGCTGCAGCGTCACCAGCCAGTCCGTCATCTCGACGACGAAGGCCCGCAGTTCGTCGTCGCCCGTGGCGTGGTAGAGCGCCGCGCACGCCTGCGCGTGCCAGGGCACGAAGGCCGGGTTGGGATGCCGGCGGTGCCAGGCGCGGTAGCAGCGGAAGCTTCGCAGGGCGCGCTCCAGCACGGCAGGCTCGCCCGTGTGCCGGTGGAGCGCGGCGTAGAACAGCAGCGCCTCGCCCGGATAGAAGTTCTGGCAGTCGTTGCGCTCGGCCGGCCACAGGAAGGTCTGGAAGCCGCCGTCCTCGCGCCACTGCCGGTCCACGCCGGCGCGCAGCTTGGCGAAGGCGTCCGCGTGCGGGCCGTGCGTTCCCTCCTGCTCCAGGATCGCCAGGGCGGCGAGCGCCGTTGCGCCCAGCTTGCCCTTGCCGGTGCATTCCATGGCGGCGTGGTCGCCGCAATCCACGAGGTAGGCGCGCAGGTTCCGGGCCAGGTTCGCCCGCGCCAGCTCGGCGGTCGCCGCGCGGCCCGGCACCCGGCCGGCGCGGATCAACCCCAGCGTTGCGAGAAGCTGGCGGATGACGTTGTCGCCCGAGGACCATTCGCCGCGGCTGGGCCAGTAGGTGTAGGGCAGTGCACCATCCCCGGCCACGTTCGCGTGCACCCACGCCAGCATGCGGTCGAGCATCGCCGCCGCTTCGTCGCCGGTGACGCTGTCCAGCCCGACCACCCGGTTGCCCCGGAACAGCGGCTGCACCGGTGGATCGGTTGCACCGTCCAGGCGCAGCAGGGCCTGATCGGCGTCGGCCTTGGCGCCCCCGGCGCGGTGGCGGTCGGTTTTCGGCGCGAGCTCCTGGGACTCCAGCAGGGAGTCCAGCACCTTCGCCGGCGGCCGGTTGGTCGCGATCGTTTGCGTCGGCGGCACGAGGACCTGCTGCTCGCCGACGCGGAACCCGTAGGTGAACAGGCCGCGATCGCGGTGCGGAAACGCGTCGCCGGCACCGGGGTCGAACGCTTCCCACGCCCGCGGCGCCGCCAGTTCCAGCGTCGTCGCCTCGCGCGCCGCCGGAAGCGCCAGTACGGTGGCGAGTTGCGTCCGCACCGGTCCCGGCGCCACCCAGCCGGCGTGGAGGGCCTCCCCGTGCCGGCGCAGCACCGTCCAGACGGGCGCCGCCCACTCGCGCCGGCCGAAGCCCAATTCCATGTGATCGGCGAGCGTGCGGGAATCCGCGATCATGGGTTCGGGCGGTGCGACGATGGGACAACCATCTTGCGAGCGCTGCCAGCCCGCCGGCCGCGACGCAATCCCATGTTGCGGGGCCGCACCGTTCTGGCTTTGGAAAAAGGGGGCGGCCGGGCTCCGGCCGCCCCAAGTCTCTCAGGAAGGAGTGCCTGAACGTGCCGCAAGCAAGCGCCGGGCTGATCGGCTCGATTCCCGGCCGGCTTCCATGGGCGCGTTCACGGCTGCGTGACCGCGCGGGTCACGCGGCTGGACCCCGGGGCCGCGCCCGGGACCCACGCATTCCACGCGGGGCGTGCCACGCGGCGCGGAATGCGCATTCCAATCAAACACCACGCGAACTCAGACTCAAGTTTAAACGATCCCGTGCGACACCCTGTCCCAAAGCGGCGGGGCGGCTGACTGGCCGGACGATCGCGCGTGCGCGCTTTGCCGCACGCGAAAAAAGGCGGCCGGAATCCGGCCGCCCAAGTCTCTCAGGAAGGAGTGCCTGAACGTGCCTTAACGAGCACCGCGCGGTCGGTATGCCACTCGGGTTAAGGGCGTTCACGGCAATGTGTTAACACTTGGCAGCAACAATCTCGGGTGTCAACACGCTTTTGCGGTGCAAAAAACGCAGGCGAATGCGTTTGACTGTCCATTCCAGACAAACAGCCGACGGTCCGGCTCGCAAGACCAGGACGTGCACGGCTTCGTGTCGCCCGGGCGGCCGCGCGGCCACGTTGTACCGCGCGCCCGGTGTCCCTACAGTCGCGCGGCGACGAACCGATAGGCGGGGGCGCGGCATGGACCTGAAAGACCACATCCGCCGGGTTCCGGACTTCCCCAAGCCCGGAATCCTCTTCTACGACATCTCTACACTCCTGGCGCACCCCGATGCGTGGCAGGAGACGGTGCGCCAGCTGGAAGCCGGCGTCGCGCCGCACAAGCCCGACGTGCTGGCCGGGATCGAGAGCCGCGGCTTCCTCGTGGCCGCGCCGCTGGCGCTCCGGCTGAACCTGGGCTTCGTCATGCTGCGCAAGCCGGGCAAGCTCCCCGGCCCCACGGTGCGGCACAGCTACGCGCTGGAGTACGGCGAGGACGCCATCGAGATGCAGGAGGACGCGGTGACGCCGGGCCAGCGCGTCGTCGTGCTCGACGACCTGCTCGCCACCGGCGGCACGATGCGCGCCGCCACCGACCTGCTGCACGAACAGGGCGCCGAGGTGCCCTCGGCCGCCTGCCTCATCGAGCTGTCCTTCCTGCAGGGCCGCGACAAGATGAATGTGCCCGTGCACAGCCTGATGAGCTTTGCGAGTGGCGACACCGCCTCGCTCGGCCCGGACGCGGGCTGAGACCGCCAACGCTCCACCCGAATAAAAAGGTGCCGGCGACCGTATCGGCCGCCGGCACGCATCGACGCCAGGACGGGTGACGGACCGCCCTACTCCGCCGCGTCGCGGTACGCCTCGACGGGCGGACAGCTGCACACGAGGTGCTTGTCGCCGTACGCGTTGTCCACGCGGGCCACGGGCGGGAAGTAGTTGTCCGCCTTGAGCGAGGGGTCGGGATAGGCCGCCACCCGGCGGCTGTAGGGATGCGGCCAGGTGTCCGCCGTCACGCCGGCTTCCGTGTGCGGCGCGTTGACCAGCGGGTTGTCGTCCCTCGGCCACTCGCCGCTGGCGACCTTCCGCGCCTCCTCGCGGATCCGGAGCATGGCGTCGCAGAAGCGGTCGATCTCCGCCTTGTTCTCCGATTCCGTGGGCTCGATCATGAAGGTGCCGGGCACGGGCCAGGACATCGTGGGCGCGTGGAAGCCGTAGTCGATCAGCCGCTTGGCGACGTCGTCCGCCGTGATCCCGGCTTCGTCCTGAAGCACGCGCGTGTCCACGATGCACTCGTGAGCGACGAAGCCCGTGTCCCCGGTGTAGAGGATGGGATAGCCCTCGCTCAGCCGCTTGGCCAGGTAGTTGGCGTTGAGGATGGCCGTCTCCGTGGCCTGCTGCAGCCCCTCGGCGCCCATCAGCGTGATGTACATCCACGAGATCGGCAGGATGCCCGCCGAGCCCCAGGGCGTCGCGGTCACGGGGCCGATGGCGTCCTCGCCGCCCACCGACGGCTCGAAGGGATGGCCGGGCATGTAGGGCGCCAGGTGCTTGGCCGCGCCCACGGGGCCGACACCCGGTCCGCCGCCGCCGTGCGGAATGCAGAAGGTCTTGTGCAGATTGAAGTGGCACACGTCGGCGCCGAACTCGGCCGGGTAGGCCACGCCGAGCAGCGCGTTCAGGTTCGCGCCGTCCATGTAGACCTGCCCGCCGTGGCTGTGGATCAGCTCGCAGATCTCGCTGATGGCCTGCTCGAACACCCCGTGCGTGGAGGGATAGGTGATCATCAGCCCGGCGAGGCGCGAGCTGTGCTTCTCCGCCTTCGCTTTCAGGTCGTCCAGGTCCACGTCGCCGTTTTCCGCGCAGTCCACCAGCTGAACCTCGCACCCGGCCATCTTGGCGCTGGCGGGGTTGGTGCCGTGCGCGGAGGTGGGGATGAGCACGACGTCGCGGTGCGCCTCGCCGCGGCTTTCGTGGTAGGCGCGGATCATCAGCAGCCCGGTGTACTCCCCCTGCGCGCCCGAGTTCGGCTGCATCGTGACGCTGTGGAACCCGGTCAGGCGCGCCAGCATCGTCTCCAGCTCGCGGATCATGCGCATGTAGCCGCGCGCCTGCTCGCGCGGAACGAAGGGATGGAGGCTGGCGAAGCGCGGCCAGGAGATCGGCTCCATCTCGCTGGCGGCGTTGAGCTTCATCGTGCACGAGCCGAGCGGGATCATCGAGCGGTCGAGCGCGATGTCGCGCCGCGCCAGCCGGTGCAGGTAGCGCAGCATCTCCGTCTCGGTGTGATAGGAGTTGAACACCTCGTGGGTGAGGAACGCCGAGGTGCGCTTGAGGCGGTTGGGGATGCCGTCCGACGCCACGGCATCCATCTCCGCCGCGCGCATGCCGATTTCGTTGCGCCCGGCGAAGGCGCGCCACAACTCCTCGATCTCGTAGCGTTCGACGGTTTCGTCCAGCGCCACCCCGATGCGCTCGCTGTCGATCAGGCGCAGGTTGAAGCCGCGATCGCGCGCCCGGTAGAGGATGGCCTCCGCCTCGTCGCCGGCATTGATCGTCAGGGTGTCGAAGAAGGTGTGGTTGGCCAGCTCGAAGCCGAGCTGCTCCAGCCCCGTCGCCAGGATGCCGGTCAGGCGGTGCACGCGCGTGGCGATCGTGGTCAGCCCCTCGGGCCCGTGCCAGCAGGCGTAGAAGGCGGCCATGTTCGCCAGCAGCGTCTGCGCCGTGCAGATGTTGCTCGTGGCCTTCTCGCGGCGGATGTGCTGCTCGCGTGTCTGCAGCGCCATGCGCATCGCGGGGTTGCCGTTGACGTCCACCGACACCCCGATGATGCGCCCGGGCACCGAGCGCTTGTACTTTTCGTGCGTGGCGAAGAAGGCGGCGTGCGGCCCGCCGTAGCCCATCGGCACGCCGAAGCGCTGGGAGTTGCCCACCACGACGTCGGCGCCCCACTCGCCCGGCGGCGTCAGCAGCGTCAGCGCCAGCGGGTCGCTCGCCACGGCGACCAGGCCGCCGTTGTCGTGAATCTTCTTCACGACCTCGCTGTGGTCCTCGACGTCGCCGTAGGTACCGGGGTACTGCACGAGCACGCCGAAGGCGTCCTTGTCCCCGAAGTTGCGCGGCTCGTCGACTTCCACGGTGATCCCGAGGGGCCGCGCGCGCGTGCGCATCACCGCGATGGTCTGCGGGTGCACGTCGTCGGCGACCAGAAAACGCTGGCTTTGCTTCTTCTTCGTCTGCCGGCGGATGAGCGTCATGGCCTCGGCTGCGGCCGTCCCCTCGTCCAGCAGCGAGGCGTTGGCCAGCTCCATGCCGGTCAGGTCCATGATCATTTGCTGGAAGTTGACCAGCCCTTCCAGCCGGCCCTGCGCGATCTCGGGCTGATAGGGCGTGTAGGCCGTGTACCAGCCCGGGTTCTCCAGCACGCGCCGGCGCAGCACGGCGGGCGTGACGGTGTTGTGGTAGCCGAGCCCGATCAGGGACTTCTTGAGATCGTTTTCCGAGGAGATCTTGCGGATGTAGTCCAGCGCGTCCTTCTCGGTGTGGGTGGAGGCCAGCGGCAGGCCGCCGCGCGAGCGCACGGAATCCGGCACGGCGCGCTGGATCAGCGCGTCCATGGACGGCAGATTGAGTGCGCGCAGCATTTGCCGCTTCTGGCTTTCGTCCGGCCCGATGTGGCGGGAAATGAAGTCAGCGGTCTGCTCCAGCTCGGAAAGCGGGCGACGCTTCTTCGGCATGGTCGACCTCCTTGTGGGGTCTGGAAGGCAGAGCGCCCGACCCCGGCGCCCCGCCGCGAAAAGGCGTCCGGACATGGCGGTAACGGACCGGCCGGAGGGCCGGTGCGCGCCGGGGACGCGGCGGCACGCGGCCCCGACTCATGCCCGAACGGCGAAACGATCCGGCGCGCCCGAGGGTCAGCCCTCCGCGCAGAATTCCTTGTACTGGGCCTCGTCCATCAGGCCGTCGATCTCGCCGCGGTCGCTGATGGCGAAGGTGTAGAGCCAGCCCGCCCCGAAGGGGTCGCTGTTGAGCTGGGCGGGATCGTCGGCCAGGTCCTCGTTCACCGCCTGCACCGTGCCGCTGGCGGGCGCGTAGACCTCGCTGGCGGCCTTCACGGATTCCAGCGTGCCGATCTCGTCGCCCTGCTTGAGCTCCTGGCCGGCCTCCGGCAGCTCCACGAAGACGATGTCGCCGAGTTGCTCCTGCGCGTGCTGGGTGATGCCGACGGTGCCGGTGCCGTCCTCGACGCGCACCCACTCGTGGTCCTTGGTGTAGCGGATCTCGCTCATAACGCGCTCCCCTTTCAGCTCTTGTTCTGTTTGCTGGTGACGATGGCGGGTTCGCCGTTCTGCACGAAGCGCGGCCGGGCGACGGTGCAGGGCCGCGAGCGGCCCCGGACGTCGGCGGTCACGCCCGTGCCCCAGGCGCTGTGAGCCCGGTCCACGTAGCCCATGGCGACCGGGCGGTTGACGGTGGGCCCGAAGCCGCCGCTGGTGACGCTGCCGACGTGGACGCCTCCGTCCCCCGCGTACAACGCCGCGCCCTCGCGCACGGGCGCGCGGCCCTCGGGCAGCAGCCCCACGCGCTTGCGCGGCGGCCCGTTGGCGAGTTGGTCGAGCACCACGTCCGCGCCCAGGAAATCCCCGGCCTCGCGGCGGCGGCGGCCGATGGTCCAGCTCAGCCCGGCCTCGACGGGCGTGGTGGTGGTGTCGATGTCGTGGCCGTAGAGGCACAGCCCGGCCTCCAGGCGCAGGGTGTCGCGCGCGCCCAGACCGACGGGCTCGACCTCCTCGTGCGCCAGCAGGGCGCGGAACACCGCTTCCGTGTCCGCCGAGGCCAGCGCGATCTCGAAGCCGTCCTCGCCCGTGTAGCCGGAGCGGCTGACGATCGCGGACGCTCCGTTCACCTCCAGGTGGGCGACGTCCATGAAGTCCATAGCCGCCGCCCCCGGGCACAGCCGCGCCATGACGTCCGCGGCCTTGGGCCCCTGGAGCGCCAGGAAGCCGGCGTTCTCCTGCGGCTCCACGGATACCTCCTCGCCCAGGTGGCGGCGCAGGATCTCGGCGTCGTGCGCCTTCGTGGCGGCGTTGACCACGAGGAAGAGGTCCGGCGTGGACGGCCGCGCCACCATGAGGTCGTCGTGGATGCCGCCCTGCTCGCTCATCAGCAGGGTGTAGCGCATGCGCCCGCGCCGCAGGTGCGCAATGTCCCCCGGCACGATGCGCTCCAGCGCCACGTCCGGCGCGCTCGTCGCCAGCCGCAGCACGATGTGACCCATGTGGGAGATGTCGAAGAGGCCCGCGGACACGCGGGTGTGATTGTGTTCGCTGACGATGCCGCTGGGGTACTGCACCGGCATTTCATAGCCGGCGAAGGGCACCATGCGCGCGCCCAGCTCCTTGTGTACGTGGCTGAGCGGGGTTTGAAGAAGGGATGACGACTCGTCGCGGTCGGCCATGGAGCTCAGGTCCTCTGCGCCGTGGACGGAAGCAGGGGCGCCTGCGCGCCTTGGCACGCATCGTCCCTGCCGCCCCCTCTGTCGGTTGACCTGAGCGATTCACCACCGGCCACGGCCAGCGGTTTACGCCGTCGGCGGGACCGCACTGCGATCCCTTCTCCAGAGTGCCCGGCCGTCGCGGTCCGTGTGCCTGAGAGGTTCCGGGGCGCGGTTGCTCCTTCGGCGCCGACGGGATGAACCGCCGGACTCTCCCGCAACGGCCATCGCGGGCGGTGTCTCTTTGGTATGCCGCAATGGGAAGGGTAGGCCATGCCCGGGTGCTGTCAACACGCGCCTGGGAACACCCTTCACCCTCCAAACACCGCGCGCAGCAGGGCGCGCAAACGCCGAAAAGCCGGCAGGCACGGCCGGCCGGCGGCAACGGATCGGCGCGACGGCCGGCGGCGCCACGACGGCGCCGCCGGCGCGATGCTTACTTGTTGACGGACTTCTGGAACATCCGATCCGCCTTCTCGCGCGCGGCCTCGGCGTCGGCCGCCGCCTGGGTCGCCTTGCGCTCGGACTCCTGCGCGCTCGCCTGGGCCTCTTCGGCCGCCTCACGGGCCGCGCTGGCCTCCTGTGCGGCCTGATCGGCGCTCTGCGCCGCTTGCTGCGACTGCTGCTTGGCCTCCTCGGCGGTCTGCTGCACCTCCTTGAGGAGCTGGCGGTCGTCGGCGGACAGCTGGGTGCAGCCCGCGATCATCAGCACCGGCAGCGCCACCGCCGCCGTCTTCTTCAGCCCGGATGTCCCGTTCATGGTCGTCCTCTTGCTCGTTGCTTCGTGATTGGCCCGGGAAGTTGGATCCTCGGTATGGGAGATTGCCTCGGCCTCCTTCAACCGGAACCCGATTTCGCCGGGTTGCCGGCCATCCGCTGGCGGCCGGCCATCTGCTGGCGATGGTGTTCCCTGTCGGCGGCCGGGCCCGTCCCGGACGGCCGCGACACCGCACGCGTAACCGGTATCGCGCCACGAAAAGCCCATCCGGCGCAAGCCTAACCGCAAAGCTGTCACAAGAGTCTCACACCGGCGCCGCGCGCACCAGCCCTCACCCGGGGTTGTTGCGGTTGTACCGAAGTTGCGCCTCGCTCAGTTCGAAGCCGGCGTAAATGGTGTAGCCGCCGGCCGCGCCCTCCCCGGGAAGGGGGACGCGCTGCGTCACCGTCTCGGTCGTGCGCAACGTGGTGGCATTGCCGGAGAAATCGAGCTTCACGGGGAAGGCGCGGCGCGCCACCACGTCGCCCTCGCGGTTCAACACCGCGACGAAGTAGCGATATCCGACCCGCGGCGACTGCAGGGCCGGCCCCTTCTCGGTCCGCAATCGGATCGTGAGCTTCGACGACAGCGCCGCCCCGCGTTCGCTTTCGACGCGCTGGCAGGCGACGTTCATGCCGGCGATGCGGGCGGCGAATCGCCGCGCGCTGGGCACCTGCTCGCCGTCCGTGAAGGCGACCAGCGTGCCGGCGTTGGGCACCGTTTGCGTGGCGGGGCACGCCACCTTCGGGGCATCGCTGGCACACCCGGCGACGCCGAGGGTGGCAAGCACGAGCGCGGCGGTGAGAACGGGACGCGTGCGCGGGGCCATGACACCGTGCCTTCCGGGCCAAGGCGCCGGGCGGGCGCGGGCTCGGCCCTTTTGTGGATCGCGGCCTGTGGTGTACCGTCGCGGTGTCCGCGGAACAAGAGCGTGCCCCGCCGGCGCGCTCGCTCGTGCGGACAGCCGCCCCATTCAAGAACGCCAGCAAGCGATGGCCCGCGATGAGCGAGACACCGTCCACGCCCGCCGCTGACAGCGACACCGGTCAGGCAAGCGAAAAGCCGCCGCTGAAAATCTACCTCGCCGGCCCGCGCGGCTTCTGCGCCGGGGTGGAGCGCGCGATCGACATCGTGGACCTGGCGCTGCAGAAGTACGGCGCTCCCGTCTACGTGCGCCACGAGATCGTGCACAACCGCTACGTGGTGGAGCAGCTGGAGGCCAAGGGCGCCGTCTTCGTCGAGGACCTCAACGAGGCGCCGGCCGACAAGCCCATCATCTTCTCCGCCCACGGCGTGCCCAAGGTGGTCCCCGCCGAGGCCGACCGGCGCGAGATGTTCTACATCGACGCCACCTGCCCGCTCGTCTCCAAGGTCCACCGCGAGGCGGAGCGCCAACACAAGAACGGCAACACCGTCATCCTCATCGGCCACGACGGTCACCCCGAGGTGGAGGGCACGATCGGCCAGCTGCCCGAGGGCGCGATCAAGCTCGTTCAGGACCCGGAAGAGGTCTGGCAGCTGGAGGTCGAGGACCCGGAGCGCTTGGCGTTCGTCACCCAGACGACGCTGTCGCTGGACGACACGATGGACGTCATCAACGCCCTGCGCGAGCGCTTCCCCACGATCTCGGCGCCCAAGCAGGAGGACATCTGCTACGCCACCACCAACCGCCAGCACGCCGTGAAGGCGCTCGCGGACAAGGTGGAGACGATGGTGGTCGTGGGTGCGCCCAACTCCTCCAACTCCATGCGGCTCGTCGAGGTGGCGAAGAAGCAGGGCTGCGATTCCTTCATGGTGCAGCGCGCCGAGCAGATGGACTGGAGCCGCCTGAACGGCGTGCGGACCATCGGCGTCACCGCCGGCGCCTCAGCGCCCGAGCTGCTGGTGGACGAGGTGATCGCCGCCTGCCGCGAGCACTTCGACGTCAGCGTCGAGGAAGTGCGCGTCACGCAGGAGGACGTGCAGTTCAAGCTGCCGCGCGCGCTCGCCGACGCCGCCGCCTGAGGCAGTTCCGGCGGCGCACAACATGGCGGTTTACACCGAAATTTCGGACGCGGACCTCGCGGCCTTCCTCGCCGATTACGACATCGGCGAGGTTGTCGCGTGCAAGGGCATCGCGGAAGGGGTCGAGAACTCGAACTTCCTGCTCTCGACCACCGTGGGCACCTACATCCTCACTATCTACGAAAAGCGCGTGCGCAGTGAGGACCTGCCCTACTTCCTGAACCTCATGGAGCATCTGGCCGCGCGCGGCGTGCGCTGCCCCACCCCCATCCGCGGCACGGACGGGGAGACGCTGCACGAGCTGAACGGCAAGCCCGCGGCCATCGTCAGCTTCCTCCAGGGGCTGTGCGTGAAGCGCGTGCAGCCGCACCACTGCCGCTCGCTGGGCGGGGCGCTGGCGCGCATGCACCTGGCCGGGCAGGACTTCCCCATGTACCGGCCCAACGACCTCTCGGTGGACGGCTGGCCGGCGCTGCTGGACGCCGTGGGCGAGCGCGCCGACGAGGTGGCGCCGGGGCTCTACGCCGAGCTGCGCGACGAGCTGGCGGAGCTGCAAAGCGCCTGGCCGCGCGGCCTGCCCGAGGGCGTGATCCACGCCGACCTCTTCCCCGACAACGTCTTCTTCCGCGGCGACGAGGTGTCGGGCTTCATCGACTTCTACTTCGCCTGCAACGACCTCTTCGCCTACGATCTCGCGGTCTGCCTCAACGCGTGGTGCTTCGAGCCCGACGACGCCTTCAACGCCACGAAGGCGCGCGCGCTGTTGAGCGCGTACGGCGAGGTGCGGCCCTTCCAGCCCGGCGAGGTCGAGGCGCTGCCGGTGCTGGCGCGCGGGAGCGCCCTGCGCTTCCTGCTCACCCGGCTGTACGACTGGCTGAACCACCCGCCCGACGCCTACGTTGCGCCCAAGGACCCGCGCGAGTACATCCACAAGCTGCGCTTTCACCGCGGCGTGCGCGGCCCCGGCGCCTACGGCGTGACCTAGGGTAAATTCGCTCAAGGTGTTGTCACCTTGGGCGTACAATTTACCCGTCTATCAAGAAGATAGGGCTCCCTTCGGGGTGGTTTGCGAACAAACCTTCGTCGAAGGAGCCCTGACCCGTTTCCCCGAGCGCAGGACCGAAGAATGAGCGAGCTTCCCCGGGTGGAAATCTTCACCGACGGCGCGTGTTCGGGCAACCCGGGCCCCGGCGGCTGGGGCGCGGTGCTGCGGTCGGGCGAGCGCGAGAAGGAGCTATCCGGCGGCGAGCGGGAAACCACCAACAACCGCATGGAGTTGATGGCCGCGATCGCCGCGCTCGAACAACTCAAAAAGCCGTCGCGCGTCCGGCTGGTGACGGACAGCACCTACCTGCGCCAGGGCATCACCGACTGGATCCACCGCTGGCGCCGCAACGGCTGGCGCACGGCGTCAAAGAAACCGGTGAAGAACGCCGAGCTGTGGCAGCGCCTGGACGCCGCGATGCAGCGCCACGAGGTCAGCTTCGAATGGGTCCGGGGCCACGCCGGCCACCCGGAAAACGAACGCGCCGACGAGTTGGCGCGAAACGCGGTGCCGTCCGCCTGACAACGGCACCGCGCCCCTGTTTCGGCGTCTAAAGGTCCGCCATCAGCTTTTCCGCGGCCGTGACCTCGACGGCGGCGGGGTCGTCCTCGACGCGCAGCGAACTCACACGGCCGTCGTCTACGACCATGGCGAAGCGCTTGAGGCGCGTGCCCAGACCGATGCCGCTGCCGTCGAACGCCAGCCCGGTCGCCTCGGCGAAGTCGCCGTTGCCGTCGGACAGGAGCGTCACCTTGCCGTCGGCGCCCTTGGCCTTGGCCCACTCCGCCATGACGAAGGGATCGTTGACGGCGACGCAGGCGACCTCGTCCACGCCCTTGGCCTTCAGGGCGTCGGCCTGCTCGACGTAGCCGGGCAGATGCTGGGCCGAGCAACTCGGCGTGAACGCCCCCGGCACCCCGATCAGCGCCACGCGCCGGCCGCCGAAGAAGTCGTCGGTGGTCACGGCCTCGATGCCCTCGTTCCCCATGCGGCGCAGGGTCACGGTGGGCAGGCGGTCCCCGACCTGGATCATGATTGGCTCCAATTTGGTGTATTCGGGTTCGCAGCCGGAAACGTAGCTCTCGCGCACCGCCGTGTCAGCCGCGACCGGCTTTCTCGATCGCGTCCAGCACCGCGCTCCGGGTCAGCAGTTCCGGCAGCACGATGCCGTCCGGCGCATTGGGGCCGTAGACGGCGTTGAACGGAATGCCGTAGCGCCCGTTATCGGCCAGATAGTCGGCGATGCGGTCGCTGCGCGAGGTCCAGTCGCCGCGCATGCGGGTAACGCTGTCCGCGCCCAGACGCGCCTGCACGGCGTCCGCCTTGATGACGTTGACCTTGTTCACTTGGCAGGTGATGCACCACTCGGCCGTGACGTCGACGAAGACGGTCTGGCCCTGATCCACCAGCGCGTCGATGCGCTCGCGGTCGAGGGGCTGCCACGCGCCCGTCTCGGCCGGCTGCGCCGCCTGCCGCGTCTCCACCGCCCTGGGGGCCGCGAAGGCGGCGACCGCCAGCGCCAGCACGGCCACCGGAACGGCCCGCCGCCACGCGCCGGGCACGTGCGGGCGCGCCCACAGCAGCGCCGTGGCGAGCACCATGGCGCCGCCCACGGCCACGGCCGCCGCCGTGCCCGCCTGCGCCGCCAGCACGGTAAGCAGCCACACACCCGTCGCCGCCAGCGCGACGGCCAGCACCTGCTTCACGCGCAGCATCCAGCGGCCGGGCCGCGGCATGCGCGTCGCCGCGCCGGGGACAGCGGCCACCGCCAGGTAGGGCAGCGCCAGCCCCACGCCGAGCGCGGTGAAGATGGCGCCGATCTCCAGCCAGCCGCGCGAGAGCGCGAAGGCCACGGCCGTGCCCAGGAAGGGCGCGGAGCACGGCGTCGCCAGCAGCGTGGCGAACGCCCCCGTGAGGAAGTGACCCAGATGCCCCTCTTTCCGCGCCGCGGCGTCGGCGCGCTGGGTCACGGCGCCGGGAAGCCGGATCTCGAAAAAGCCGGCGAGGTTGGCAGCGAAGAGGGTCACGATCACCACCATCGCCACCAGGAAGAGCGGCTGCTGGAACTGGATGCCCCAGCCCACGGCCATGCCGGCGGCCTTGAGCGCGCCCGCCGCCGCGGCCAGCACCCAGAAGGAGACGACGATCCCGGCCGCCGAGGCCAGGAAGCTCGCCCGCACGGCACCCGGCGCACGGCCGCCCTGCCCCACGACGGACAGCACCTTCAGCGACAGCACCGGCAGCACGCAGGGCATGAGGTTGAGGATCAGCCCGCCCGCGAGCGCCAGCCCCAGCATCGCCAGCCACTCGCCGGCCGTCGCGCCGCCGCCGGGGCCGCTGCCGCTACTGGCCGCGCCGGACCCGGACCCGCCAGCCCCGCCGGCCGCGACGGGCACCTCGCCGCGTTCGAGCGTGACCTCGCGCTCCAGGCCGCGATCACCGTCGAAGACGGTGAGCGTCACCTGCTTGCCGGCCAGCTCCGCACCTTTCTCGACACGCTTCGCCGGCAGGCGCAGGACGGCGCGTTCACCGCCTTCCGCCATGGACACGTCGGGCGGGCCGAATTCGACCGTCTCCAGCCCCTCGACCACGGCGTCCGGGCTTTCCAACGGCGGCTGCGCCGCCACCGCCACGGTCAGCTCGGGCGTCTCGCGCGTGCCGGAGAGCTTCGCGGCCGTCACGTCCATGCCCGTCCCGGCGCCCAGGCCGGGCACGCGCGCGCGGAAGCGGTCGATGGCGTGGGCGTGGTCGCTGGGCGCGCCCTCGCCGGGCGGCAGCGTCAGGCTCAGCTCGGCGGTGTGGGGAATGCAGGTGTCGGCGCAGACGAGGTAGTCGACGGCCGCGTTCACCGTCACCGGCTCGCCCGGATCGGCGACGGTGGCCGTGACCGGCAGGATCACGCGGTCCTTGTAGCCGAAGGTCTGCAGGCCGAAGAGCTGGAAGCGGTGCGGCACGGGCCAGTGGCGGCGCGTCGAGTCGAGGTTCTCCGAGCCGGACCAGTCCAGGCGCGGCGGATAGCCCGCATCCCCGGGCGAGCGCCAGTAGGTTTTCCAGCCCTTCGCCAGCTCCATTTCCAGGCCGAGGTGCAGCGTCTCGCCGCCCACGCTCTCGGAGGCCGCGACGAGGCGCACGCGGGCGTGGTCGTTCTCAACCCAATCGCTGGCCGCCGCGCGGGCGTCGCCCGTCACAGCGAGCAGCGCGGCGAGAACCGCAACCAGAACCGGGAGCACAGCGGGCATCCGCATCGCGTTGCCTCCAACCGGGCGTTAACGTGCACCTGTCAGCATCCTATATGGGATGCAGCCAAGCGTCGTCGGATTCACGGCTTGGTGAGCGTGCCACAAACCCATCGGCGCTGCGCGCGCCGCGTGTATAAAGGTGGGGTCGAGATGGCGCACACGGAAGCCACCTCGCTGACCGGACAGCTGCTCGTCGCGATGCCCACGATGGGCGATCCGCGCTTCGAACGCGCGGTCATCTATGTCTGCGCCCACAACGACGAGGGCGCCATGGGGTTGATCGTGAACAAGCTGGTCAACGCGCTGACCTTCGCCGAGTTGCTGGATCAGGTCGGCATCGAGACCGAGGGCGCGCGCACGGACGTCGGCATCCACTTCGGCGGCCCCGTGGAAACCAGCCGGGGATTCGTTCTGCACTCCACCGACTACGTGCAGGAGGGCTCGCTGCAGGTCACGGACGAAATGGCGCTCACCGCCACGCTCGACGTGCTGCGCGACATCGCCCATTACCAGGGTCCCCGCCGCCACCTGCTGGCGCTGGGGTACGCCGGCTGGGGCCCCGGCCAGCTGGACCAGGAGATCCAGGCCAACGGCTGGCTCAACGTCGCGGCCGACGAGGAGCTGATCTTCGGCACGGCAACGGACGGCACGTGGGAACGCGCCATCGGCAAGCTCGGGTTCGACCCGAGCAGCCTGTCCGGCCACGCCGGCCACGCCTAAGCTTGCCCCGACCGCCCGGCGGCCCATCGCGCCGGCCAGCCGCCGAATGCCCATCCGTGCCGCGAGCGGACGGCGCCCGCGCCCCGGTGGTCGGGACGCGGGCCGTTGATCGGCTGACGGGGCGCGCCCCCTCTACCACTCGACGCTGTAGGTGAGCGAGACGCGCCGCCCCGGGGCCTTCGTGAAGGTGGACGGGCGATTGCTGGGCGCCCGGCCGGAGGCCTGGCTGGAAACCGGGAAGAAGTCGTTGTTCAAGAGGTTGCTCACGGCCACGTCGATCTGGCCGAAGCCGGTGTCGAACGCGGACACCAGGTTCAGAACCGTGAAGTCGTTGACCGGACCGTGACCGAAGCCGGTGCCGTCGGAGGTGCGGTCGCCCGAAAACAGCCCTTGCAGGCGCATGTCCCACCACCGGACGGGCGAATACTCGGCGTGAGCGGTCAGCTTGAGCGGCGGGATGCGCGTGGTGGGGAGGTCGCTTTCGAAGGAATCGTCATCGTCGGTGTCCACCTCGCCTTCCAGCCAGGTGACCGTTCCGCCGACACCCCAGCGCCGCGTGGGATCGTAGTCGGCCGTCGCTTCCACGCCCCAGATGCGCTCGGGTTGGGTGACGAGGTTCAGATCCTGGTCGAAGGTGCGGCCGTTGTCCGAGCTGGAGTAGAACGCCGCGACGGAGGCTTCGGCGGTGCGCGTGCGCCCGCGCACGCCCAGCTCGAAGTTGTCGACCTTCTCGGCCTCGTCCGACAGCTCGCCGGCGCCGTCGATGGTCTGGTTGTTCTGAACCAGGCGCCCGATGTCGTTCACGGCGAAGCCCTGACTGAAGCTGCCGAAGACTTCGACACGCCGGCTCACGAACGCGACGCCCGAGACGTTCACGAGCGTTTCGTTGAACGTCAGATCACCGGCATCGATGTCCCGGCCCAGGCGGTTCGTGACCGACGCGATGTCGACGCCGATGTGCTCCTGGCGCAGGCCCGCTCGAATCCGGCCCCACGAACCAACGGGCACTTCCAGTTCACCGAACGCCGCCACCGAAGCCTGCTCCATTTCCGGCACCGTGGTGGGGCCGTCGATCCCCGGCTGCGTGGTTTCGTCGTACAGAAAGTCGACGCCCCACACGGCCGTGGCGTCGACGCCCGCCAGCGCGAAGGGGGTTTCCACGGTGGTGCGGCTGCCGAACTTTTCCGATTCCACCTTGGTCTGGGTGAAGCCCGGGAACTTGGGGAAGATGAAAGAGGTGTCGTTGTAATACACCTTCGCCTTGAGCGAACTGCCCAGGATCTCGTCGTTGGTATAGGTCGTGGCGATCGTGGTGATCTCGTTGCCGGGATCGACAGTGTTGATGCTGCCCGGAACGGCTTCGGCCTCCTCGTTCTCGGCGGGATCGCCGTTTGCGAAGGTGAAGTCGGGCGACTGCTTCAGCTCGAAACGGTTGGCCATCAGCTCGATGCGCTGCTCGCCGCCGCCGAAGGTGTAGCCGAGCTTGCCGAAGATGTCGTATTCATCGCTTTCCGCGAGCCCGCCCTGGTTGGCGAAGGGGTCCGGCGGGATGCGGTCGCCGTCCGCGTCGAAAAAGCTCTCGCGCTTGGCGAAGTTGCCCTGCAGCACGTAGTCGACTTGGCCGCTGCGGCCGGAGATGCCGTGGCTCGTGGTGTACTGGAAGGAATCGTCCGGATGCTGCGTGGAAAAACTGATGCCCGCCGACGAGTTGGCGTTGAAGGCGCCCTTCTC
Source organism: Limimonas halophila (assembly GCF_900100655.1). NCBI lineage: Bacteria > Pseudomonadati > Pseudomonadota > Alphaproteobacteria > Rhodospirillales > Rhodovibrionaceae > Limimonas > Limimonas halophila. The sequence continues at coordinate 37,871 of NZ_FNCE01000003.1, read as the reverse complement.
GGGGCGGCGCGTGATCAGGTTCACCAACCCGCCGGTCGCGCCGAAGCCGTAGACCGCCGTGCCACCGCGGATCACCTCCACGCGCTCGATGGTTTCCACCGAGGCGGTGTTAAGGTGGCGGCTGGTGGCGCGCAGCGGCGCGTTCTGGGGAACGCCGTCGAGCAGGGTCTGGAAGTTGCGGCCCCGCAACGTCTGGGAAAAGTTCGACAGGCCCTGGAATCCCGTCGCCATGCCCGGAACCTGGCTGCCCAGGATGTCGCCCAGGTTGCGTTCCAGGCGCGACTGCTGCTGCAACTGCTCGCGGTCGATGCGCGTCACCGAACGCGTGAGGTCGGAGACGGGCGTGTCGACACGGGTTGTGGAAACGACGACGGGCTCCAGCTCCGTCCCGCCCTCGTCGGGGTTCGTCTGGGCGCCCGCCGGTCCGGCCGCCACGGCTGTGCCGGCGAGCACGAGCGCCGCCAGCCGGGCGGGCGCACCCCCCTCGCGATCCTTCATGGAAAACCCCCGAGTGTGTGCCGTTGTCGTTGCGCGATGCGCCGGCCCCCGGCCGCCGCGGGTCGGGGAACCTAATGCCGCAGGGCAACAAATGCAAATGAATATCATTTGCACGAACACTGAAAGCTTGCCAGCCTGTCCCGGCCAGATCCGGAAGGAAGCCGCATGCCTGCCAACACATGCCGCGCGGCGGCGATCGCGTGTGCCGTGCTCACACTCCTGGCCCTGTCGCCGTCACGCGCGGCCGGCGGCCTCACCCTCGACCGGCACGCCGCCGCTCCCGTGCGCCTCGACGGCCCGGCCGAGCGGGTGGTGTCCCTGGTCCACGCCGTGACCGAGACGCTGCTGGTGCTGGATGTGCCGCCGGCGGGCGTGGCGGCCCCGGCCGAATACCGCCGCTATGTGAACATCCGCGCCCAGGCGCTGGCGGGGGTGACACCGGTGGGCCGGCGCCAGGAGCCGAGCCTCGAACGCATCGCCAAGCTGGAACCGGACCTTATCGTCGGAGCGGAATTCCGCCACGGCGGCATCCGCGAGCGCCTGGCCGAAATCGCGCCCACGCTGCTGCTGCGGTTCTATCCCGGCGGCGTCTCGGATCGCCTGGATCACATGCGCGAGCTTACGCGGACCCTGGCCCGCGCCGTGGGCCGAGAGGGCGAAGCCGAGACGCGCCTGGAAGAGCTGGACGCGACCCTCGCCGCCCAGCGCCGGCAGCTTGCCGACGCCGGGTTCGCGGACGACCGGGCCTTCGTCGCCAGCTCCCTGCCGGGCGCGTCCCGGTACCGTGTGTTCACCCGCAACGCGATGGCCCCGCGGATTCTCACCGACTTGGGGCTCCGCTACGCCTGGGACGGCACCCCGGAACGCTACGGCTTCGACACTGTGGGGCTCACGGGACTGGCGCGGCTGGGGGAAGCGCACGGGCTGTTCGTTTCGCACCACGAAACCCCGCCGTGGGAGAGCGGCCCGCGCGCCTCGGCATGGCGGGCGGTTCCCGCGGCTCGCGCGGGACGGATGCACCTGCTTTCGCGCGACACCGCACCCTTCGGCGGCGTCGCCACGGCTCAGCGCTTCGCGCGGCGCGCCGCCGGGGCGCTGCTGAGCGGACAGGAGCCGCAGACGTCCAGTTCGGCGGAGAGGTAGCGGGCGCAACACACCCGCCGGCGGCGTACGGGGCGGCCGTGGGCGTCCGTGGTGTCGATCACCGGCTTGGACATCGGGTTGCGGCCGTCGAAGTGCGGGTTGGCCGTCGCCTCCACCCAGTGCGCGGCGAGCGCCCGCGCCGCGTCCGCGGTGGCGGGCTGGGCGCGGAGTTGTTCCAGGTACCACGCGATCACGTTGCCCGCGTTCGACCAGAACACGCGCGGCGCCAGCCCCGACCGCGCGGCCAGCGCGGCGACGACCGGCTCCAGATGCCCGCGCACGAGGCGGTCCATGAGCGCCGCCCCGTCCGCGGGCGCAATCCCGATGGCCGGATCGTCCGGCGCCACGAGGAAGGGGATGCCCGCGCCGTCCGGTTCCACGCGCAGGGCGTCGGGCGCCACCTCGGGGGCCGCGCGCCCGGCGGCGGCACACACCACGACCGGCGGGATCGCCGCGCGGAACCAGTACTTGCTGAACTGCGTCGCCACGGCGCGCGGTTCCGGGTCGCTCCAGCCCGCGGCGTAGCCCGCCAGCGCGGCCTCCAGGCGATCGGGGATCAGGGGTGAGCCGGCGAGCCGCGCCGGCGGCGCCAGCGACATGCCGTAGACCGGGATCGCGGCGGCGGGCGGGATCGGGCCGATCAGGCGGCGCGCCACCGCGACCGGACCCGCGTGGGGCAGTTGGCGGATCATGCGCGCCGCCCCCCGAGCGCCAGGAGTCCGAGGAAATAGGGCGCGCCCAGCAGCGCCGTGACCACGCCCGCCGGCACCTCGGTCGGCGCCAGGACGCTGCGGCCGACAAGATCCGCCACCGCCAACAGCCCGCCGCCGAGCAGCGGCGCCACGGCCAGGAGCGGCCCGTGCCGGCCGCCCACGAGGAGGCGCGCAGCGTGCGGCGCCACCAGCCCCACGAACGCGACCGGGCCGACGATCGCGACGGCCGCACCCGCCGCCAGCGCCGCCGTCGCCAGGGCCGTACGCCGGGTCGTCCCGGCGCGCATGCCCAGCGCGCCCGCGTGCGCGTCGCCCAGGCGCAGCACGTCCAGGCGCCGGGCCAGCAGCGCGGCCGGCAGCCACAGCGCCAACCCCGGCAGCGCGCTCGCCACGGCCGGCCAGCCGCGCGCGTAGGTGCTGCCGGCCAGCCAGGTGAGCACCTCCGCCCCGCGCAGCCCCGCCGCGTGCACGGCCACGGCGGCGAGGGACGCGGCAACGCCCGAGATCGCCACCCCCACCAGGGCCAGCCGCACGGGCGCGCTGGCGCGTCCGGCCGCCAGCGTGACCACGATCAGTGCCGCCGCGGCGCCGGCGACGGCGGCGAGCTGAAGCGCTTCGCGGCCCGTGCCGGGCAGCAGCAGCACGGCCGCGACCACCGCCAACCCCGCGCCCTGCGTCAGCCCCAGCACCTCCGGGCCGGCCAGCGGGTTGCGCACGACGCCCTGGAGCAGCACGCCCGCCAGCGCCAGGAACGCGCCGGCCAGCAGCGCCACGGTCGTGCGCGGCAGGCGCTGGTCGAGGACGTGCGCGGGCACCTGGCCGGCATCGAGGGCCCCCACAGCCGCCAGGACGCTGTCGAGCGCCGGCGGTCCCGTCGCACCCGTCGCGACGCTCGCGGCCAGAAGCAGCGGAACGCCGACCGCCCCGGCGGCGATGGCGACGGGCGGCGGGCTGCGCCGTCGCCCCGGCAGCCCCGTGCCGCGGCCCTCGGCGGGCGCCCGGCGGGCCACCAGGGCGACCAGGACGGGCGCGCCGATCAGCGCGGTGACGAGCCCCGCCGAAAACGTCGCCCCGGCGTCGAGCGCAAGGCTCACGGCGTCGGCGCCCAGCAGGAGGAGGGCTCCCCACGCGGCCGCCGGCGGCGCCAGCGCCGCGGGCCGCGCGATGCCCAGCGCGCGCAGGGCGTTGGGCACGACCAGGCCGAGAAAGGCGATCGGCCCGACCATCGAAACCGCCAGCGCCGCCATCAGCACGGCCAGCGCCCCGGCGCCCAAGCGCACGGGGGTCACGGCCACGCCGAGCGCCGCCGCTTCGGTCGCGCCCAGGCGCATGCGGTCGAGCGAACGCGCGAGCGCCGCCAGCCCGAGGCCCAGCGGCGCGAGCGCGGCGGCCGCCACGGCGACGGCGTGCCAGGAGCCCTGCGCCACGTCCCCGGCGCTCCACACGAAGACCCCCGCGACGCGCTCGGTGTCGAACAACGCCAGCGCCGTGCTGAGGGCCGTGCCCGCCAGCGAGACCGCGATCCCCGCGAGGATGAGCTGCGTCGGCCCGCCGCCGGCCGCGCGCGCCACGCCGGCTGTGATCGCCGCCGCCGCGAGGCCGCCGAGGAACGCCGGCAGCGCGGGCACCAGCGCCGCGCCGGGCCACAGCAGCAGCGCCGCGACCAGCCCGACGTTCGCGCCGGTGGTCACGCCCAGCACACCGGGCGCGGCCAGGACGTTGCCCGTCAGCGCCTGGAAGACGACGCCGGAGAGCGCGAGCATGGCGCCCGCGAGGCAGGCCGCGGCCGTGCGCGGCAGGCGCACCTCCCGGATCAGGGGACCGAAGGGCGACTCCCCGCCGGCGACGGCGGCCCAGACGTCCGCGGGCGACCACGGCGCCTCCAGGCCCGCGTGCCCGAGCGCGGCGAGCGGCAGGAGCACCGCGCCCAGCACGGCCGCCCACACGCCGGGGGCGACGGCGCAACGCGCGGCGGTGGGGAAGCCGGCGCCGGCCGTCGTCATGGCGCGTCCGGGCGAAGCGGGGCGTCCTGCTCGGCGCTCGGCACGCACAGGGGCTGGCCGGTTTCGGGATGCGGCAGGCGCAGGACGCGCAGATTGAACGCCGCCGCCACGTGGTCGGGGTGCAGCGCCTCGGCCGGCGGACCGTCGGCCTGTACGCGGCCCTCGGCCAGCACGACCACGCGGTCCGAATAATGGGCCGCCTGGTTCAGGTCGTGGAGCACCCACAGCACGCTCAAGCCGTGCGTGCGGTTGAGCTCGCGCACGAGGTGGAGAATGTCGAGCTGATGGCGCGGATCGAGATAGGTGGTCGGCTCGTCGAGCAGGAGGTAGCTACACCCCTGGGCCAGCGCCATCGCCAGATGGGCGCGCTGGCGCTCGCCGCCGGAGAGCGTGATCACATCGCGCTCGGCGAGCGCCGCGGTGCCCGTGACATCGAGCGCCCACTCCACGGCCCTGCGGTCTTCGCGGCCCGCCGGCTGGAGCGGCCCGCGCCAGGGGTGGCGGCCCAAGTGCACCAGTTCGCGCACGCTGAAGCCCTCCGCGGCGGGCGCACCCTGGGTGAGCACCGCGATGCGGCGCGCGACCTCGCGCCGGCGCAGCCTGTGAATGGCCTCGCCGTCCACGCTGACGCTTCCCGCCGCCACGGGCACGAGCCCCGCGAGCGCCGCAAGCAGGGTGCTCTTGCCGGACCCGTTGGCGCCGCAGACCGCCATGACCCCGCCCGTGGCGAGACGCACGTCCACGTCCCGCAAAATGGGGCGGCCGCCGCGCACCACAGTGATCCCGGCCGCATGCAGGCCGGTACCCGTCTCGTCCGTTTCCCTCGAAGCCATGAGCCGCTCCCGCCGCGATCGCGGGCGAGCTGTAGCAGCTAGCCGATGCGAATGGAAAGCAATCGCACCATCGCGCGGAAAGGCGTCGCGGGCAAGGCGCTTGCCCCACCCGGCGGATGGGCGCCCGCCTCGCTCGGTTTGGGCTGCGTCACTCGATCTGACTGAGGAAGGTTTCGTCCGGCGGCGGGGCGGGCACGGCGTCGTGGCGCTTGGCGGCGACGCCGCGCGGATCGTGGCGCAGGATGGCGAAGAGGACGTGGTCCTGCCACCGGCCGTTGATGCGCAGGTACTCGCGGGCGTGGCCTTCCTCGGTAAAGCCGACCTTCCGCAGCAGCCCCTGCGAAGCGACGTTGTGCGGCAGCGAGGCCGCCTCCACGCGGTGCAGGCCCAGGGTGTCGAAGGCGAAGTCCAGCACCGCCGACAGCGCCTCGCTCATGTAGCCGTGGCGCGCGTAGGGCGCACCGATCCAGTAGCCCAGCGTGGCCGTCTGCGCCACGCCCCGACGCAGGTTCATGATGGAGATGCCGCCGACGAGCGCGTTGTCGCTGCGCCGGAAGATGAGGAAGGTGTAGCCGCGGCCCTGGCGCATCTCGTCGGCGTACTGGCGCAGCCGCCGCCGGAAAGCGCCGCGTTCGAGCGCATCCTCGGGCCAGGTCGGCTCCCACGGCGTCAGGAAGGTCTGGCTGCGCTGGCGCAGGCGCGACCACGCGCGCCAGTCGCGCGGGCGTGGCGGCCGCAGGTAGATGCGGCCGTAGACCAGCCGCAAACCCTTTTCGGGCATGCTGTTCAGCCAGTCCAGCACGGCCATTCCATCGGTTCAGGCGGCGAAGCGGCCCGCCACGGTGTCGAAGGATTCCACGGACTCCACCGGGCCCAGGCTGGCCAGCGTGGGCCGGCTGCCCGCCAGCCGCGCGGCCAGCCGCCGCACCGCCTCGCCATCCACGGATTCGATGCCCTGCACGATCTCGTCGGTTGACAGCGGGCGCCCGTAGACCAACAGGTGATTGGCGAGTTGCTCGCAGCGACCGCTGGTGCTCTCCTGGCTCATCAGGATGCTGGCCTTGAGCTGGGCGCGCGCCCGGTTCAGCTCCGCCTCGCTGACGGTGTTCACCACGTCCGCGATCTCGCCGCACACCACCGGCAGCAGCTCCGCCACCTCGCGCGCGCCGGTGCCGGCGTAGACGCCGAACAGCCCGCTGTCCGTGGCGGCGGCGTGGAAGGCGAAGACGGTGTAGACCAGCCCGCGCTCCTCGCGGACCTTCTGGAAGAGGCGCGAGGACATGCCGCCGCCGAGCAGCGTCGCCAGCACGGCCGCGGTGTAGTAGTCCGGATCGCGGTAGCCCACGCCGGGCAGGCCCAGGATCACGTGCACCTGCTCCAGCGCGCGCGATTCGCGGAAGTCGCCGCCGACGTAATTGGCCGGATCGCCGGCCTGATCGGCCGTGCGCGGCAGGTCGCCGAACTTTTCCTCGGCCATGGCGACGAAGCGGTCGTGGTCGATGTTGCCGGCGGCGGCGACGACCATGCGCTGCGCGCCGTAGTGCAGGCGCATGTAGCCCATGAGGTCGTCGCGCGAGAGACTCGCCACGTTCTCCGCGCGCCCGAGCACGGGCCGGCCGACGCCCTGGTTCGGGAAGGCGACCTCCTGCACGTGGTCGAAGATGATGTCGTCGGGCGTGTCGTGGGCCTGCCCGATCTCCTGCAGGATGACCTGGCGCTCGCGGTCCAGCTCCTCCTGGTCGAAGCGCGGGTTGCGCACGACGTCGGCGACGATGTCCAGCGCCAGCTCGGCGTGCTCCTTGAGCACCTTGGCGTGGAAGGCCGTGCTCTCGCGGCCCGTGTAGGCGTTGATCTGGCCGCCGACGCTCTCGATCTCCTCGGCGATGTCGCGGGCGCTGCGGCGCTCGGTGCCCTTGAGCGCCATGTGCTCCAGCAGGTGCGCCACGCCGTTCAGCTCCGCCGGCTCGTGGCGCGTGCCCACGCCCACGAAGGTGCCCAGGGCCACCGTCTCCACGTGGGGGATGGTGTCCGTGGCCACGGTGAGGCCGTTGGAGAGCCGGGTGACGCGTACGCTCATGGTGTCGGTCCGCCGTTCGCTGTTGCAGATGGATTTCGTGAAGCTGTCACGGTCAAAGGTAGGGTGCGGCGGCCGCCCCGTCACCCCGCCGAATCTCACCCCGCCCCATCACCCCGACCTGACGCGGCTGCTCACGCTGCCGCGGCGCGGCTGCACTCGCGGACGAACGCCTTGAGGCTGTCGAGATCGTTGGGCAGCTCGCTGGCGTGTTCCGGCCAGTCGTACAGCCCGGCCAGGCGCGGCGGCAGCGCCGGGCGCTCGCCCGTCGCGCGCTCGACGGCGTCGGGGAACTTGGCCGGGTGCGCCGTGGCCAGCGCGACGACGGGGGTGGAATCGTCCGGGCGCCGGTCGCGCGCGGCGGCGATGCCGATGGCGGTGTGCGGGTCCACCAGCATGCCCGTCTCGCGGTGGATGCGCGCGATCTCCGCCAGCGTCTCCCGGTCGTCGTAGCGCGCCCCGGCGAAGATGTCGCGCGCCGCGCGCCAGGCGGTCGCGGGCACGTCCAGCGAGCCGGTGTCCCTGAAGCGCGCCATGCGGGTGCGCACGGCCGCGCCGTCGCGGTCCAGCAGGTCGAACAGCAGGCGCTCGAAGTTGCTGGACACCTGGATGTCCATCGAGGGCGAGAGCGTCGCCACCACCGACCGCGCGTCCATCGCGCCCTCGTTGAGGAAGCGCGTGAGGATGTCGTTGCTGTTGGAGCCGACGATCAGCCGCTCCACCGGCAGCCCCATCTGGGCGGCCATGTAGCCGGCGTAGACGTTGCCGAAGTTGCCCGTGGGCACGGCGTAGGACACGGGGCGGTCCGGCGCGCCCAGCGCCACCCCGGCGGTGATGTAGTAGACCGCCTGCGCCAGGATGCGCGCGACGTTGATGGAGTTCACCGCCGCCAGGCCGCATTGGTCGCGCAGCGCGGTGTCGGCGAACATCGCCTTCACCGCCGCTTGGCAGTCGTCGAAGGTGCCGTCGAGCGCGACGTTGTGGACGTTGGCGGCGTCCACCGTGGTCATCTGGCGGCGCTGAACCTCGGACACGCGCCCGGCGGGGTGCAGCATGACGATGTCGATGCGCTCGCGCTCCCGACACGCCTCGATGGCGGCGGAGCCGGTGTCGCCGGAGGTGGCGCCGATGATGGTGATGCGCTCGCCGCGCGCGGCCAGGACGTGCTCGAAGAGATCGCCGAGCAGCTGCAGCGCCAGATCCTTGAAGGCCAGCGTGGGGCCGTGGAACAACTCCTGCACCCAGGTGCTGGGGTCGAGCTGGACCAGCGGGCAGGTCGCGGCGTGGCCGAAGCGGGCGTAGGCGCGCGCGGTCAGGCGATCGATGACGTCCGCCGCGACGGAATCGGGCAGGAAGGGCCGCAGCACCTCGGCGGCGACCTCGGCGTAGGGCTTGCCGGCGAAGGACCGCAACGTGGCGGCGTCGAAGTGCGGCCAGTGATCGGGCAGGTAGAGCCCGCCGTCGCGCGCCAGGCCCGACAGCAGGACGTCGTCGAACGGCAGGCGCGGCGCCTCGCCGCGGGTGGAGATGTAGAGCACGGCTGCGACCTCCCGGCGGTGTCCGCAGCCGTCTTAAGCGCAGGACGCCGGGGGATGCAACGCGCGCGGGGCGCCGGCGGCCCGGCGCCCCGCCAAGCGGTTTACGGCTCGCCCAGGATGGTGCGCAGGTCCTTCAGGTAGGCCTCGCCGTTGGTCTTCACCGCCTCGGCCTCCATGCGCTCGCTGGCGAGGTGCATCTTCTCCAGGCTCTTGGCCGCGCTGTCCGTGTTGGAATGGAGGTAGGGCAGCGCGTTCTCCATCGTGTAGCTGATCTTGTGGACGGTGTTCATCGTCTGGGGCGTCAGCTCGCCGGCGAGCAGCTCGTCCAGCTTGGCGTTCACCGAGCGCAGGGCCTCGACCGCCTGCTCGCGGCTCTCGATCTTCTTGCCCTCGTAGTGCTCGACGCGGTCGTCGTGCCCGTGATCGTCGTCGTGCCCGCTGCCGGCCTGCGCGGGGCCGGCGGCCATGATCCCGGCCGCCAGGGCCAGGGCGATCCAGCGTGCCTGCATGCTGTGGCGCTCCTTGGAATTGCGATTGAATTGCATTCGCAGACAATCAAACGCGGGCGCCGGATGCAAGGCCTCGGCTTACCGCGATCGTGGCCTGACGCCACACCCGCCACCAACAAACTCGCGAGGACACGCCCGATTTTCATCTTTCTGGTTGCACTGCACGTACTTAACGTCCTCGGCGCACCGGTCGCGCCGGCCCCCAACCGGACGCAAATCCGCCGGTGTTGGAAGGAGGTGACGCCACGTGACGCCGATCGAGGTCGCACTCGTGGCCGTTCAGACGGCCGCGTTGGTGTGGATGGCCTGGAAGATGTAGAGGCTGCCACACCGGGTGGGGCCGGGGTGCGCTCTGGCCCCAACATCCCTCGCAAAAAGATTGCGCCGCCCGAGTGCCCCATCACCCGGACGGCGCGTCGATCTTGCTTCAGTGACGCCCGAAGACGCCTTCAAGGTCGCCCCACCTTTATAACGCACAGGCTGGACTGCTGCAATTTCCGCGAGATGCGCACCGACCGCCAGCACCCTCCGATCCGCACCCCGGTCATCAAATCCGCTCCCCACCCTGGAGCGGAGTGAACTGCACGGGCAGAATCTCGCGGCGGGATGTGCCGCCGGCGCCGTTCTTGGTGATGACGGTGAGCTGCTGGCCGCCGGTTTCCGGGCCGATGGGCGCCACCAGCTTGCCACCGGGGGCGAGCTGGTCGAGCAGCGCGCGCGGCACCGCGCCCACGGCCTCTTTCAGGATGATGGCGTCGTAGGGCGCGCCCCTGGCCCAGCCGTAGTAGCCGTCGGCGACGTGGGTTTCGATGCCGTCGATCCCGGCGGCCTTCAGGTTCGCCCGCGCCTGCTCGGCCACGTCTTCCAGCACCTCGACGCTGACGACCTCGGCCCCCATCTCCGCCAGCACGGCGGCGTGGTAGCCCGCGCCCGTGCCCGTCTCGAACACGCGCTCGCCCGGCTGCACCTCGGCCAGATGCGTCATCAGCGCCACGAGGAAGGGCGAGGCCAAGCGCTGTTCCGCCGTCACCGGCAGCGGCGTCGGCGCGTAGGCGTAGGGGCGCAACGGCCCCGGCACGAAGACGTGGCGCGGCACCGCCCGCATCGCGGTCATGACGCGCGGATCGATCTGGGGCACATTGGTGACGCTGGCGGTGTGCGAAACCTTGGTTTCGATGATGCGCACCATGGCGCGCCGGGCTTCGCCGGCGTCCTCGACGCCCTCCGCCCGGGCCGTGGGCGCCAGCATCGCCGCCACGGCCGCCAGCACGCCGAACCGGATCGCGCGGCGCATGGCCGCCTCCATCGCTGGACCACAGAGTCGAAAGATACCACCGCGGCCCACCGGTACGCGAATCGCTCCAAAGCACGACGCCCCGCACCGCCACGACCGGGGCGGACCGCGACCGGAGCAAACAGGGAGGTTGGCGGATGGCCGTCCGGCCCGATGAAACGCACGCACAGCCGCTGGACCGGCGCCTCGCGGTGGCGCCCATGATGCAGTGCACGGACCGCCACTGCCGCGCCTTCCACCGCCTGCTGACGCGGCGCACGCTGCTCTACACCGAAATGGTCACGGCGAACGCGGTGCTCCACGGCGAGCGCGACAAGTTGCTTGGGTTCTCGCCGGCCGAGCACCCCGTGGCGCTGCAGCTGGGCGGCGCCGACCCGGATGCGCTGGCCCAAAGCGCGGCCATCGCCGAGGCCCGGGGCTACGACGAAGTCAACCTGAACGTCGGCTGCCCCTCCGACCGGGTGCAGAACGCGACCTTCGGCGCCTGCCTCATGGCGCGCCCGGAGCTGGTCGCCGACTGCGTGGCGGCCATGCGGGCGGCCGTGTCCCGCATCCCCGTGACGGTCAAAACCCGCATCGGCATCGACGACAGCGACGACGACGCCTTCCTGCGCCACTTCGTCGACACCGTAGCCGAGCGGGGCGGCTGCTCCGTCTTCATCATCCACGCGCGCAAGGCGTGGCTCCAGGGCCTGAGCCCCAAGGAGAACCGCGAGAAGCCGCCGCTGAACCACGCCCGGGTCCACCGGCTCAAGCGCGAGCGGCCGGAGCTGGAGATCCTCACCAACGGCGGCATTCAGGACCTCGACGGCGTCGAAGAGCAGTTGAATCATGTCGACGGCGTCATGCTCGGCCGCGCCGCCTACGACCACCCCTGGCTGCTGGCCGACGCCGACCGCCGCATCTACGGCGAGACCAACCCGGTCGCCGACCGCGAGGCGGCGATCGACGGCCTGATCGCCCACGCGCGCGAACTGCACGCGGCGGGAACCCCGGTGCGGGCGGTCACGCGCCACGCGCTCGGGCTGTGCTCGGGTCTGCCGGGCGCGCGGCACTGGCGCCGCCACCTGAGCGAGGCGGCGCGCCGTGACGACGCCCCGCCGGAGGTGATCGCCGAGGCTTTCGCCCGCGTGCGCACCGGCGTTCGGATGGCGGCCTGATGCGCGGGATCGTCCGCACCCTCGTCGGCGCCGGGCTGGCGCTCGCGGTCGTGGCGGCGCTGGCCGGCGTGCTGGCGGGTCTGGGCACCAAGCTCGGTTTCTGGGACTTCCGGACCGGCTTCGCCGTCCTGCGCTGGAGCGTCTACGGCGCGCTGGCGGCGGTGGCGCTCTCGGGGGCGGGGCTGCTCGGCGCCATGCACCAGCGCAGCGCGCGCCTGGGCCTGACGGCCCTGCCGGGGCTGGTGATCGCGCTCGCGGCGGCAGCGGTGCCGCTGCTGCACGTGCGCATGGTGGAGGCCTACCCACCCATCCACGACATCACCACCGACACCAAGAACCCGCCGCGGTTCGTCGCGCTGGCCGAGATTCGCGAGGAAGCGCCCAACGCCGTCGCCTACCCCGGCGAGACGACGGCCAAGCAGCAGAAACAGGCCTATCCCAACATCCGGCCGCTGACCGTTCCCGTTTCGCCGGAGCGGGCGTTCGATGCGGCGCGCGCGGCGGCGGCGGCCATGGGCTGGAACATCGCGGCCGCCGACGCCGAAGCGCGCCGCATCGAGGCCACGGCGGAAACCTTCTGGTTCGGCTTCCGCGACGACGTCGCGGTGCGGGTCACGGCACGCGAGGACGGCGGTTCACGCATCGACGTGCGCTCGGCTTCGCGCGTGGGCGTCAGCGACCTGGGCGCCAATGCCAAGCGCATCCGCGAGTTCCTGGCCGGGGTGCAGGAACGGCTGCCCGGCGCCGCGCCCGCCGAGTAACGCCTGCGGCTTGACCGGCCGGGCGTTTGCCGCGATCACGCGCCGGCCATGACCGCACCATCCACCCCGGAAACCGAGCAGGGCTGGCACCGCCGCGTGCTGACGCTGGCGCTGCCCATCATCCTGGCGAACCTGTCCACGCCGCTGTTGGGCGCGGTGGACACGGCCGTGATGGGGCACCTGCCCGACCCCGCCTTCATCGGCGGCGTCTCGGTGGGCGCGCTGGTGTTCTCCTTTCTCTACTGGGGCTTCGGCTTCCTGCGCATGGGCACGACCGGCTTCGCCGCGCAGGCCCTGGGCGCGGACGACCCCGACGAGTTGCGCGCCACCCTGGGCCGGGCGCTGCTGCTGGCGGGCGGCCTGGGCGCGGGGCTGATCGCGCTGCAATGGCCCATCGGCGCGGTCGCCTTCGCGGTGGTGGACGCCACGCCCGCCGTGCTCGGCCATGCCGAGACCTACTTTTCCATCCGCATCTTCTCCGCCCCCTTCGCGCTGACGAACTACGCCGTCCTCGGCTGGCTGCTGGGCACGCAGCGGCCCCGGCACGCGCTGGCGCTCCAGGTCGCGCTGAACGGCGTGAACATCGTTCTCGACCTGCTCTTCGTCGCCGGCCTGGGCATGACGATCGCGGGCGTCGCCTGGGCGAGCCTGCTGGCGGAGGTCGCGGCGGCGGCGCTGGGCCTGGCGGTGTGCTGGCGGGTGCTGGCGCGCACGGGCGGGCGCTGGTCGCGCGAGCGGCTGCTCAACCGCGAGCGGCTGGTGGCGATGCTGCGGGTCAACCGCGACATCTTCGTGCGCACCCTGGCGCTGATCTTCGCCTTCGCCTTCTTCACCGCGCGCGGCGCGGCCTTCGGCGAGGTGACGCTGGCCGCCAACACCGTGCTGATGCAGTTCCAGCAGTTCCTCTCCCACGGCCTCGACGGCTTCGCCCACGCCACCGAGATCCTGGTCGGCCGCGCGGTCGGCGGCGCCGACCGGGCGTGGCTGCGCCGGGCCGTGCGCACGGCGACGCTCTGGGCCGTCATCCTCGCCGCCGCCGCGGCCGTGGTCTTCGCCGGCGCGGGGACGCTGCTCATCGGGGTGATGACGGACCTGAGCGCGGTGCGCGCGGCGGCGGCGAGTTACCTGCCGTGGATGGTGGCCTCGCCGCTGTTGTCGGTCTGGGCCTTCCAGCTCGACGGCATCTTCATCGGCGCGACGCGCACCGGGCCGATGCGCACGGCCATGCTCGTCTCGCTGGCGATCTACCTGGGCGCGTGCTGGGCCCTCATTCCCATCTGGGGCAACCACGGGCTGTGGCTGGCGTTGATGGTCTTCATGGCCGCGCGCGGGATCTCGCTGGCCGCCGCCTACCCGCGCCTCGTGCGCGCGGTAACGCCCGCCCCGGCCTGAGGGTCACGGGCGGGTGGTCCGCGCCGGCCGTCTGGGCTAGCCTCCGGCGCCAAACACCTGCCCGGCACAGCACACGAGCGAGCCCCGCCATGGCGCACGCAACGATGACGGCGTTCGGCTACCCGGACCTGCTGATCCGAGAGTACGACCACTGGACCGTTCAGCTGCGCCCCAAGCAGGCCACATTGGGCGCGCTGGTGCTGATCGCGAAGGCCGAGGTCACCGCCTTCGCCGAGCTGCCGGACGCCGCCTTCACCGAGTTGGCCCAGCCCGTGCGCGACATCCAGCTGGCGCTGCACGCCCTCTTCGGGCCGGACCAGCTGAACTACCTGAAGCTGATGATGGTGGACCCGCACGTCCACGATCACGTGCTGCCGCGCTACAGCGGCCCGCGCAGCTACCGGGGCGCCACCTTCAGCGACCCCGGCTGGCCCGGCCCGCCGCAGATCGCGCACGACAACGCCATCGAGGCCGGGGTGCGCGAGGCGCTGCTGGCGGACCTGCGCGCCGCCTGGCCGGCATGAGCACGCTGTCCGCCTACATCGTGCGGCGGACGAGCGCCTACTTCGCGCTCGGGGTGGTGGTCGTGCTCTCGGCCCTCGCCCTGGAGCGGCTGATGCGGCTGGTGGAGGAGGTCACCAATCAGGGGGCGCCGGTTTCCAGCGCCCTTGAGGTGCTGGGCTACCTGCTGCCGCACTACCTGGAGCTGGCGATCCCGGCGGCCTTCTTTCTGGCTGCGCTGCTCACCGTGCGGCGGCTGCACACCGCCTCCGAGCTGCTGCCCATGATGGCCGCGGGAATCTCGGTGCGGCGGATCGCGCGCCCGATGCTGGCGATGGCGCTGGTGCTCACGCTCCTGGCGCTGGCGAACGCCAGCCACCTCCAGCCCGTCAGCCGCCACGCCTACCGGGCGCAGATCCAGGAGATTTCCCAGACCTCGCTCGCGCTCGGGCTGGCCCCCGGCGTCTTCCACCGGGTCAACGATCGGTTCGTGGTGCGCGCCGACGGCGTGACGGACCAGGGGCGAACGCTGCTCCACTTCTTCGCCGAGGCGCAACCCGAGAACGGCCCGCGCACCCTGGTGGTGGCGGAGCGCGCCCGGCTGGTCCGGCAGGCGAACACCGGCAAGCTGGTGGTCCAGCTCTTCGACGGGAGCGTGGTGCGCTTCGACGGCAGCGCCACCGGCGCCGCGCGCATCACTTTCACGGACTACACCTGGGAACCGCCCATGGATTCCGCCGGCGATTACGGTCCGCGCGGTCAGGATTCCCGCGAGTTCACCGTCCCCGAGCTGATCGCCGGGGGCGGCACGCCCGCCGGCGCCAACGTCGAGCACCGCCTGCGGTCCACGGAGCTGCACACGCGGCTGGTGCACGTGGCATCCCTGATCCCGCTCACCTTCCTGGCGGTGCCGCTGGCGCTGCTGGGGCGCGGGCGCACGGGGCGCGCCTATGGGCTGGGCCTGGGCGTGGTGCTGGTGGTGCTCTATCAGAAGGTGCTCAGCTTCGGGGAGAACTTCGCCGAGGTGGGGGTGCTGCCGCCGCCGCTTGCCCTGTGGGGCCCGTTCGCGGTGCTGTTCATCGTCTCCGGGGTGTGGCTGTTGAGCGTCTCGGAAAGCGGCGTGCGCGGGGCCATCGCCATCGCGCTGCACCCGCGCCGGCCGCCCGGCTACCGCCGCCAGCTGGCGGAGGGGCGCTAAGCCCATGCGCACGCTGACGCGCTACGTCTTCCGCCTCTACGTCAGCCGCGCCCTGGCGACGACCATGGCGCTGACGGCGCTGCTGCTGGTGTTCGACGTGCTTGCCAACGCCTCGGCGATCATCGGTAAGGGCGCGGGCGTGCTCATGCCCGTCTTCGCCTACGCCGCGCTGCGCGCGCCGGACGTGATCTCGCTCGTGGTGCCCCTGGCGGCGCTGCTGGCGTCGATGATGGTCTACGGCCAGCTCGTGATGACCAGTGAGATGGTCGCCGCGCGCGCGGCCGGGGTGTCCGTGCACCGCGTCATCGCCGCGATGATCCTGGGCGCGGGGGTGCTGGCGGTGGCGCACACGGCCTTCCAGGAGTTCGTGGTCCAGCACAGCTCGGCGCGCCTGCGCCTGTGGGCGGAACGCGACTACCGCGGTATGCCGCCGGAGGTGGCCCCGCAGCGCGCGCCCACCTGGTTCGCCGCCGGCGACGCGCTGGTCCACGTCAGCGGGTCCGCCACCGACGGCCGGCGCTTGCAGGGCGTGACCGTGGTGCGCCGCTCGCCGGAAGGCCGGCTGACCGACATCTTCACGGCGGACTGGGCGCGCTTCCGCAACGGCTTCTGGCAGTTCCACGAGGTGCACCGCCCCACGAGCGACGGGCCCGGGGCGGCGGAGACGATGCCGCGCCTCGACCTGGTGCTGCCGATCTCGCCCGGGCGCTTTTCCACGCTCGCGGAGAGCCCGGCGGAGCTGGGGCTTGAGGAATTGTGGACGCTGCGCAAGAACCCGCAGAGTGCCAACCGCCCGGCATCGTTCTACAACTTCTGGCTGCACCGCAAGCTGGCGCACCCGGCCGGCGCGCTGGTCATGGTCCTGATCGCCGCGCCGGTGGCGCTCCAGGCGGCGCGGCGCAATCGCATGCTGCTGGTCAGCTTCGCCACGATCCTCGCCGGCTTCCTCTTCTTCGTCAGCGAACGCGTTCTCGTCGCGCTCGGCGAGACGGGGATGCTGCCCGCCGCCGTGGCGGCGTGGACACCCGCGATCGTGTTCGCCAGCCTCGGCCTGTGGGTCGTCATCAGCATGGAAGAGTGAGCGCGCCGCCCCACATGCGGCCGGGGACACGATTCCGTGCGCGTCGCGGTCGGGCCGCCGCGCTCGCGGGCAAGCGGCTTGCGGGCGCCCGGGCGCCCCACCATGATGCACGCGGCGATGGACCGGCGCGGCGCGCCCGGACGCGCGGCGCACAGGGGACTTCGGGGGAGACGATGAAGCTGCGGTTCTGGGATCAGCCCTACCGGCTCGACAAGATGACGCTGAAGGAGCTGTGGACCGCCTACTTCCTGCATCCCTCGATCCAGGTCTATATCCTGGCGGGCGCGGGCTGCGCCTACGCCTCCTGGCGGCTCGCGGACACCATCCGGCCGGTGGTGCTGGCGGCCGTTCTCGTGGTCGCGGCCTATCCCTTCGTGGAGTACCTGCTGCACCGCTACGTGCTGCACGGGCGCATGTACCGCTGGCCCTGGCTGGCGAAGGCGTGGAAGCGCGTCCACTTCGATCACCACCGCGATCCGCACGACCTGCGCGTCCTCTTCGGCGCGCTCTACACCACCATCCCCGCGATCACGGTTATCACGGGCGCGATCGGGGCGATCGCGGGCGGCCTGGCCGGCGCCACGGCCGGCATGGCGGCGGGCTTCGTGGTGTTCTGCATCTACGAGTTCGTGCACAGCGTCCAGCACCTGCCCTACCAGCCGCGCAACCGCTTCCTGAAAAAGATGAAGCAGCTGCACCTGCAGCACCACTTCCAGGACGACCACACCAACTTCGGCATCACGAACCCGCTCGGCGATTTCGTCTTCGGCACGCACAACCCAGACCCCAAAAACACCCGCCGCAGCCCAACGGTCTTCAACCTGGGCTACACCGGCGAAGAGGTGGCGCGCTTCCCGTGGGTGGCGCGGCTGACGCCGGATCTGGACGAGGTGCAGGCCGCCCGCGAGGGCGTGGGCCGCAAAAAGCCCGGCGGAGCGAAGCGCGCGTGACGGCGGTCGAACGCGTTTCCGGCGGCCGGGCGTTCCGGCGGTTCCTGCGCGTCCCGGCGCGGATCGACGGGGACTGCACGCGCGCGCCCTTCCTCGACGTCGAGCGCAAGCAGCACCTGGGCCACGGCAACCCCTTCTTCGAGCACGCCGAGGCGCAATACTTCCTGGCCACGCGCGACGGCGCGCCCGTGGGGCGCATCAGCGCCCAGCTCGACCGGCTGGCGCAGCCGGACGACGGGCCGCGCGTCGCCCACTTCGGCCTGCTGGAAGGCGTCGACCGCGAGGCGCTGCACGCGCTGCTGGCCGCCGCCGAGGGCTGGGCGCGCGAGCGGGGCGCAACGCGGCTGGCCGGGCCGTTCAGCCTCTCCATCAACGACGAGGTCGGGCTGCGTGTCGACGGCTTCGAGCGCCCCGTGCGCATGCTGATGAACGACGCGCCCCAATGGTACGGCCCGGCCGTCGAAGCCGCCGGGTTCGACGGCGTTCAGGACCTGATCGCCTACGACTTCGACCCCACGCAGCCGCTGCCCCGCCGCGCCCGGCGCATGGCCGAGCAGACGGCGGCGGAGCCCAACGTGCACGAGCGCCCCATCAATCCGCGCCAGCTGCACACCGAGCTGCGCACCATCATCGACATCTTCAACGACGCCTGGGCGGACAACTGGGGCTTCGTCCCCATGACCCCGGCGGAGGTGGGCGCGCTCGTCAGCAACCTGCGCCCCCTCATCAAGCCCGACATGGTGCGCATCGCCGAGATCGACGGCGAGCCGGCGGCCATGATCGTCGCCCTGCCCGACCTGAACGAGGCGCTGCAGGGCCTGGACGGGCGGCTGCTGCCGTTCGGCTGGGCGAAGCTGCTGTGGCGGCTGAAGGTGCGCGGGCTGTCCAGCGGCCGCGTCCTCTTGATGGGCGTGCGCCGGGCCTACCGCGACAGCCCCGTGGGCCGCGGCCTGCCGCTCTTGCTGATCCAGCGCCTGCACGCGGTCGTCACGCCCAACCACGGCATCACCGACCTGGAACTGTCGTGGATCCTCGACGACAACTGGCCCACGCGCCGCGTGATCGAAACCGTGGGCGGCGTCGCCGCCAAGCGCTACCGCGTCTACGCCAAGGACATCGCATGACCGCTTCCCAACCGCGCGCCGTGGCGCTGGTGCTCGCGGGCACGCGCGCGCCCGGTGAACCGGTCGCCGCCGCCGGCGGCAAGAGCTGCAAGGCCTTCGTCGAGGTGGGCGGCAAGCCCATGATCGAGCACGTCCTCGCGGCGCTGGACGCCAGCGGCCGCGTGGACGCGGTGCGCGTGGCCCTGGCGGCCGACGCCCCGGCGGAGCAGGAAGCGCCGGGGCTGGCCGAGCGCTTCGCCGACGGTCGCGCGGTGCGGGTGGCGCCCGGCGAAACGCCGACGGAATGCGTCCTGGCACAGCTCGACGACCTGCCGGGGGACACGCCGCTGCTGGTGGTGACGGGCGACCACCCGCTGCTGGAACCGGCGGTGGTGCGGCAGGTGCTGGACACGGCGGCGCTGGAAGGGGCGGACGTCGCCGCCGGGTTCGCGGCCATCGCAACCGTGACCGCCGCCTACCCACAGGCCAGCCGCACGAGCCTGAATTTCCGCGACGGCGGCTACAGCGGCTGCAACGTCTTCGCGCTGATGACGCCCGACGCCCGGCGCATGGTGGCGGCGTGGCGGCGGCTGGAACACACGCGCAAGCGGCCCTGGCGCATGGCGCTGGCGATCGGGCCGGTGACCGTGGCGCTCTACCTGCTCAAGCGGCTGACGCTGCGCCGGGCGTTGGACCGTCTGGGCAAGCGCGTCGGGGTGAGGCTGCGCCCGGTCGTGGTGGACTCCCCGCGGGCCCCGATCGACGTCGACAAGCTCGACGACCTCGCGCTGGTGCGGGACATCCTGGGCGATTCACCGCGGTAGGGGAGTCAGGTCCCCGTGGCCGCGCGACCGGGGCTGACGCTGGCGCGCCAGCGCGCCAGGGCTTCGCGGGCGTGCGTCAGGTCCGCCGGGAAATCGACCTCGCACCACTCGTCCGCGCCCGCTTCCGTCACCGAAACCCCGCCCTGGCGCGCCATGGCGTCGACGACGCTGAGGTACCAGACGCGCAGGGCGTCCTCGCGGCGCATGGCGTCGCGGACGGCCGCGCGGAAGCGCGCCATGCCCTCGCCGCGGAAGCGCATCATGCCGATGGATTCCGCGTCCACGACGCCGGAATCAAGCTGCTTGCCCACGGCGGCGAGGCGCTCGCCGTCCAGCGACACCTTCATGTCGTCGGTGTCGTAGCCGTCCTTGCGCGAGATCACCACCGTGGCCGGCGTTTCGGCGGCGATGAGGCGCCTCGCCACGGGCGCGGCGAAGAGCGTGTCGCCGTTGAGGACGATGCCGTCGTCGCCCAGCGCGTCCAGCGCCAGCCAGACGCTGCTCAGGTTGTCCGCGACGGCGCAGAAGGGATTGTAGAGCGTGCGCGCGCGCATGCCTGCGGGCGCGCGCGCCAGCGCGGTCTCCACCTGGTCGGCCGCGAATCCGGTCACCACGGTGACGTCGTCCACGCCCGCCGCCGCGAGCTGGTCGAGTTGCCAGCCCAGGATCGTGGTCTCGGGGGCCACCTCGACCAGCGCCTTGGGCGCGCGTTCCGTCAGCGGCAGGAGGCGCTTCCCCTGCCCGGCACTGAGAATCACCGTTTTCACACATGCCCCCCTTCACCGCACCCGGCGCCCATTTCGGCGTCGCCCTTTAGCGTAGTTGGCGTCGCGTGGCTGTCAAACGACTGTCATTCTTCCGAGGGAACCTTCGGCATTCGCGCTGCCCCGCCCCCAGCTTAGAGGGCGTGCTGCGCACCTTCGACGAAGGCGTCGCGCACGCGATCGTAGGCGTGATCCGTCACCGTCCCGGCCAGGCGGCCGTCCCGCGCCGCCAGATCGAGCACGAGAAAGCCCGCCGAGGGGTGGCGGGCATCCCCAACGCAGGACGCCGACCCCACGCCCAGCACCGGGATGGCACCCTCGGGGCCGGTCAGCGACGCCCGAACGGGTTTGTGCGCGTGCCCGTGCAGCACCAGCTCCGCCCCCGTCCGCGCCAGCACGGCACGCAGGCGCCCGCCGTCGCTGAGGGCCACCCGGCGGCGCACGGCGCCCGGCTGCGGCGGATGGTGCACCAGCACCACCCGGGCCAATCCCTCGTTGTTCGCGATGCGCAGCAGGGCTTCCAGGCGGCCCGCCTGCTCGGTGCCGATGCGCCCGGTGGCGAGAAACGGCGGGGTCGCCACCGCGCTCGACACCCCCACGATCGCCAGGCCGCCGCGCCGGCGCAGGTAGGGAAAGCCCGGCTGGCCCTCATCGCCCCGCATCCAGTCCGCCCACTGCCGTTCGGGTGCGGGCGCGTCGGGGACGTAGGCGTCGTGGTTGCCGGGAACGGCGCTGACGTCCCGCGCGTCGCCGAAGCGCGCCAGCCAGTGCGCCACGGTGGGCGCCTCGGCGGCCAGCCCCAGATTCGTCAGGTCGCCGGTGACGCAGACGTGGTCCGGTCCGCAGGCGGCCACATCGCGCGTAAGGGCTTCCAGCACCTCGTTGCGATGCAGAGCCTTGCGTTTGCGGTGCCAGGAGGCATATCCCAAGACGCGCTTGCTCAGCGCCTCCCGCACGGTCATGGCCGGCAGGGGCGGGCAGTGCAGATCGGAAACGTGAACCAGGCGGGCCATCGGTCGGGATCGGACCATCGCTCGAGCCGGGAGCCAGGAAAGCGTCGAGGCGCCATGACGGTGCAGACGGCTGCCACCCAGGGGCAACAGCCATCGGCGAACGCGCCGGTATACGCCGTGATTCAGTCGGTCGCGGCGCCGCCGCGCGTCTGGGGCTTCACGCCCGAGGCCCGCGCACGCCGGATGCTGGCGAAGATGGGGATCACCGCCGTCCTGAACCAGGGGCAGGCCTGGCCGACGGCGGGCAGCGTGATCCTGCTGGCCGGGGACGCGGTGATCGACGAGGCGCTGCTGGAAGGCCTGCTGGAAAGCCCGGGCGTCGCCGTCACCGACGGCGACGGGCACGAGGTGCTCGCCGCCCACGTGGACGCCGCGCAGGCGCCCCACGCCGCCCGCTGGCTGGGGCGCCGGCCGCCGCCGGATTCGGCCTTCAGCGTGCTGTCGCCGCGCGCGGTGGCCAAGGGCTATCGCGGCAGCCTGCGCAAGCGCACCGACCCGGTGTGCCGCCGCGTCGCCCCGGGTCAGGCCGGCAGCGCGGAACGGCGCCTGTACGACGCCGCCTACAAGGGCGTCACCGACCTCGTGACCAAGTGGGTGTGGCCGGGCCCCGCCTTCTGGGCGACGCGCGCGTGCGCGCGGCTGGGGATCACGCCCAACATGGTGACGCTGCTCAGCGCCGTGCTGGTGGGACTGGTCATCTGGCTGTTCTGGATCGGCGCCTTCGGCTGGGGCCTGCTCGCGGCCTGGGCGATGACCTTCCTGGACACCGTGGACGGCAAGCTGGCGCGCGTGACGCTGACCTCCAGCGCCTTCGGCGACGTCTTCGACCACGTGCTGGATCTGGTTCATCCGCCCATCTGGTACGCCGCCTGGGGGATCGGGCTCACGGCCGCGGGGGCGAGCCTCCCCGCCAACTGGCTGGCGCCCGCGATCTGGATCATCTTCCTGGGCTACATCGGCGGCCGGCTGTGCGAGGGGTACTTCCTGTCGCGCTTCGGGCTGGAGATCCACATGTGGGAGCGGTTTGATTCACGCTTCCGCCTGATCACGGCGCGGCGCAACCCCAACCTGCTGCTGCTCACCGCCTTCTGGCTCGCCGGGCGGCCGGACTGGGGCCTGCTCGCCGTCGCGGCGTGGCACGTCGCCTCGGACGGCGTGCATCTCGTGCGCATCGCGCAGGCGGAGGCGCTGCGCCAGCGCGGCACGCCCGTGGTGTCCTGGCTGCGGACGGCGGCGTGAGCACGCTCGCGGTTCTCGCCAACGCCAACAGCGGCCGCCCGGATGCGCACGCCCGCGTCCGCGCCGTGGCCGAGGGCGCCGGTGCGCTCTGGGCGGAAACGCACGCCGCTGGGGAGGTTCCGGCTGTCCTGTGCGCGTTCGCGCAGCAGGGTGTCGACACCCTGGCGATCGACGGCGGCGACGGCACACTCGACGCGGTGCTCACCTGCCTGCGCACCGAGGCTCCCTTCGCCAACGAGCCGGACATCGTGCTGCTGCGCGGCGGCACCACGAATATGATCCACGCCGATGTCGGCCTGGCCGGCCCGGCGCACCGCGCGCTCCGGCGCGTCCTTGCGGCCCGGTCGGCGGGGCGCACGCTGAGGGTGAATGTCCGCAGCCCCATCGCGCTGCAGCGTGACGGGGGGCCGACGCAGTACGGCTTCTTCTTCGGCGCCGCCGCCATACCGCGCGCCATCCGCCAGTCGACCGGCGAGCTGCACAGCCGCGGCTTGCCCGGCCCGCTGAGCGACGGCATCACGCTGAGCGTGTCCCTGCTGCGCCTGCTCGCCGGCCGCATCGACGACGACCCCGTGCTGCGCCCGGATGTCGTGTCCTATGCCCTGGACGACGGTCCCTGGCAAATGGACCGCGTCGTCGTCATCTATGCCACGACGCTCGCCCGGCTGCTCATGGGGGTGCGGCCCGCGCCCCCGGACGGCGGTCTGGGCGTCGCGGTCGTGAGCTGGCCCCTTACGGGCCGGCTGCGCCTGCCCGCCTTTCTCTACGGCCACGGCCGCGACCGGCCCGGCCGCGGCGTCTGGCGGGCGCGCCCCCGGCGCCTGCGGTTGTGCACCTCAACCGACTGCACACTCGACGGCGAGTTGTATCCCGGCGATCCCACCACGTGCCTGACGCTCACACCGGGCGCCCCCGTGCGCTTCCGCGTGGCGTGAAGGAGGCGGCATGCCCGAGGCTCGCAACGCCCTGCGCGCGGCCGTAACGCGCGATGCCGACGACCCCGTCAACGACGACGTGCGGGCGCTCGCCGAGACCGTGCGGGCCGGCCATCCGGCCGTCGCCGCCGTGCTGTACTACGGCTCGGGGCTGCGCGCGGCCGATCCGTCGACCACGCTGCTCGATTTCTACGTGCTCGTGGACAGCTACACGGCCTGGTACGGGCGCGGGGTATCCGCGGCCCTGGGCGCGGCGCTGGCGCCCAACGTGCACTATCTGGAAGCCCAGGTCGGCGGGCGCACGCTGCACGCCAAGGTGGCGGTCATGCGCACCGACCAGTTCGTGGCCGCGGCCGGCGGTGCCGGGGCGACGCCGCACATCTGGGCACGCTTCGCCCAGCCCTGCCGCCTGATTCACGCGCGCGACGAGTCGGCGCGCGAACGCGTGCTGCGCGCGTTGGTGGACGCGGTGGAAACCTTCCACCGCATGGCCTTTCCGCTGCTCGACGGCACGGTTTACCCCACGGCCGTGTGGAAGCGCGGGCTGCAGGAAACCTTCGCCCGCGAACTGCGCAGCGAACCGCCGGAGCGCGTGGATGCCGTGATCGCGGCGGCCTCCGAGCGGCTGGCCGAGCGCACCCGCCTGGCCGCCAGCGCCACCAGCCTCGCCCAACCCGTACAGAACGGCGCGCGCCTGCGCATCACCGTCACCCGCGGCCAGCGCCGCGCGGCGCGGCTGGCGGCACGGCTGGCACGCCCGCTTGGCAAGACCATCGCGCTCCTGCGCCTGATCAAGGCCACCGTAACCTTCCGCGGCGGGGTGGATTACGTGTTGTGGAAGGTGGAACGGCACAGCGGCGTGCGCGTCCAGCCCAGTGAGTTCCAGCGCCGCCACCCGCTGCTGGGCGGCTGGCCGCTGCTGTGGAAGCTCTACCGCCGCGGTGGCTTCCGGTAAGCCAAAGGATCGTTTGCAGGGCGAGGAACCTCCAAAAGCACGGGATCTCTGATCTGCGCGAGTGATGGCGCGGCCGCGCGGAAGGCCGCATGCTGCGGTGCGTCGACCGACGGAACAGGCCCCTTCATGCCGCAGAACATCGGGACGATCTGCCTCGTCATCGGCGCCATGAAGGCCGGCACGACGAGCCTGTACCACTACCTCTCCCAGCATCCGCAGGTCGCGCCCTCGTCGATCAAGGAGCCGGCCTTCTTCGCCGACGACGCGGTCTGGAACCGCGGGGTCGACTGGTACATGGCGCTGTGGGATCCCGATCCGCACCAGCACCGCGTCGCGCTGGAGGCGTCCACCGACTACACCAAGCGGCCGTTCCTTCCCCTTGTGCCGGAACGGATCGCCACGCTGCCCGGGGTGCGGGTGCGCTTCATCTACCTGATGCGCCATCCCCTGCGGCGGCTGGAATCGCAGGCGCGGCACGCGGCGCGCGTGGGCGCGGAACTGGCCCACATGATCGAGCCGACGCGCGATTTCTCCCTGGACGCCGGGGTGTCCGAGCGCGGCATCATGACCTCGCGCTACGCCTACCAGCTGGACGCCTTCACCGCGCGCTTTCCCGCCGCCGACGTCCTGCCGCTCGTGTTCGAGGACATGAAGGCCGCCCCCCAGGCCACGCTGGACCGCGTGTGCGACTTCCTGGGCCTGGACCGCTTCGAACCCGCCGCGTTCGCCACCCACAACAGCGCGGCGGACCGCAAGCAGCCGCCGCCCGTGTGGGCGCAGCTGGCACGGGTTCCCGCCGCGCGCGCCCTGGCCGCCCGCGTCACCAGCAGCGCCTTCCGCAAGCGCCTGCGCCGGCGATTGGGGCACGAGGTCCCGGGGCGCTTCCAGCTCACGGCCGAGGAGGAGGCCACCGTGCTGAACATCCTGGGCCCGGACCTCGGGCGGCTTCGGGACAACTACGGCATCGATCCCCGGCGCGCCTGGGGCATCGACCCGGACGGCCTGGACCCCGCGCGCGCCCCGCGGGGGCTGCGCCACCTGGCGGACCAGGACCTGCCCGGCACGTGACCGGCGAGGCGATCAGTCGAAGCGCGCGCCCGGATCGCTGTCCGCGCCCGCGAGGTCCGTGGCAACGCGCAGCAGCACTGGCTCGCTGCCCGGCGGACCGATGAGGCCGAGCCCCAGGGGCAGCCCGTGCACGCGGCTCGCGGGCAGCGCGAGCTGGGGCAGCCCCGCCAACGCGGCGGCGCAATTCAGCGTAAGCACGGTTTCCCGGTGGTCGGCCCAGGCGGCGTCGTCGCCGTCCAGCAGCGGCGCGGCGTCGGGCGCACACGGCAGGGCGATCAGCGTGCTGCCCGAGGTCAGGGCCGCCATACGCTCGCGGATGTGTGGCAGCGCCGCGTCCGCCTCGGCCACGGCCTCGTCGCTCAGCTGGCTGACGAAGGCCCAGCGCGCCGCCATCTCCGGGCCGAACGCGGGCTGCGCATCGGCTACCCAGCGGGCGAAGGCGCGGTGGGCCTCGCGCCCCTGAAGCGTGCGGAAGACCTCGGTCCAGGCGTGCAGCTCCCCGTCCTCGGGCAGCGTCACCGTGCCACCGTCGCCGTAGCGCCGCACGAGGTCGGCAATGGCGGGCGTGAGCGCGGTGCGCGCGGGTTCGGACGCGAGCGCGAACGCATCCGTGGCGAGGCAAATGCCCAGCGGCGTCGGGCCGGCGCCGTCCAGCCCCAGCAACACGTCCCCGGCGGCGCGCAGCACCTCGCCGTCGCGGGCGAGCAGCCCCACGGTGTCGAAGCGCGGCGCCAGTGGCATGACGCCGTCGAGGCTGATGGCACCGTGGGTGGGGCGCAGGCCGTGCAGGCCGCAATAGCTGGCGGGCACGCGCACGGAGCCGCCCGTGTCCGTGCCCAGGGCGAAGTCGGCGAGCCCACCGGCCACCGCTGCCGCCGCGCCGCTGGAGGAGCCGCCGGCCGTGCGGCCGGGCGCCTCGGGGTTGGTGGGCGCGCCATCGTGCGGGTTGGCGCCGCGCACGCTGTACGCGAGCTCGTCCATCACCGTCCGGCCGACCAGCGCCGCGCCCGCGTCCAGGCAGGCGCGGACCGCCGGCGCGTCGGTCTCGGCGGGCGGATGCGTGGCCTTCCAGGTGGGATTGCCGCAACCGGCCCTGTGGCCGGCGACGTCGAAGAGGTCCTTCACAGCGAAGGACAGCCCGGCGAGCGGGCCGCTGTCGCGGTCGCGGGGCTCGACCCGGCCGCCGGGCACGAAGGCGCCGAGCGGATCGCGCATGGTCAGTTAGATCCGGGTTTCGGTCACGCCGGCGTCCGGGTCGTCCGGCGCCGCATCCTCGCCGTCGCCGTTCTCCGGCTCGTCAAGGCGCGGGATGACGATGTCCCCGTCCTCCTGCACCTGCGGCATGCCGTAGCGCGGCATCATCTGCAGCAGGCCGCGCAGCGCGTCCAGGATTTGCTCCGCCCCCTCGCGCGCCTGGGCACCGGGGTCCTGGGGCTCCTCGTCCTGGGCGGCCGCCGGGGCGCTCGCGGCCAGGGCCGCGGCCAGGACAGCGACTGTCAGCGTTCGGTGGAAAAGGGTCATGCTCCGCCTCCGGGACGCATCTAAACGAACGCGATGGCACGCGGGCGGCCATCCACCCCGCCCGCGAACCACCGAGGCTGACGCCCCGGAATGGCGGCTTTGTGGCCGGCCCGTGCCGGGGGCGCGATCAGGCCGCTTCCTCGTCGCGCTCGTCCTGTCCGTCGCGGTCGCGCGAGCGGGTGATGTAGGCCCGCTGGGCGTGCTCCTGGCAATACGGCTTGCCGGGGAGCGACTGCGCGCCACAGAAGTGGAAGTCGGGCTCGCTCGGGTCGCCGAAGGGCCAGAGGCAGCCGGTGCGCTGCCCGCGCTGCTCCAGCTGGGCGCGCTGGCTGACCACCTTGTTGGCGGCGGCCTTCCATTGCTCCTTGCCGTTGCCGCTCCCGGACCCCTTGCGGGCGCCGTTGCCGCTGCGCTTGCGCTGCTGGCCGCTGCCGTTGGCCGCGGCCTGCCCGCCACGCGTGCCGCCCTGCTGGCCGTTCTGCGCGGCCGCGTGCCCGTTCGCCTGGACTTCCTCGCCATTCTCGCCCTGCTTGATGGGCGAGGGCCGCGAGGGCAGCTTCAGGCGGTGAGCCTTGCCCACGACGGCGTTCTTGGAGACGCCGAGGCGCTTGCCGATGTCGGAAGCGCTGTGGCCGGCCTGCCAGAGACGGGTGAGTTCGTCGATCCGCTCGTCCGTCCAACTCATGCTCAACGACGCCCTTTTCGTACTTCTGGTACCGAAGGGGTGAATGAAACGCTACATCTTGGGTGGAAGCGACTACCCGATACGATAGTCAGGATGCCCGGCCATGTCCAGGGACTTCCTGGGATTCTCGCGATCGGACGCGCCATGTCGACACCACACGCACACCGGGCCAGCGATGCTTGTCACGATCACGGATTTCGGCTCCCAAGGACCCTATCTGGCGCAGATGAAAGCGGCGGCCATGGCGCATGCGCCGGACCTGCCAATCCTCGATCTTTTCACGGACGCGCCCGCGTTCAACCCGCGCGCCGCCGCATATCTGGTGAGCGCCTACGCCGCCGACCTTCCCGAGGGCGCGGTGATCCTCGGCGTGGTCGACCCCGGCGTGGGCTCCGAGCGCGCCGGGATCGTGGTGCACGCGGGCGGGCGCTGGTTCGTCGGCCCGGACAACGGGCTGTTCGCGCTGGCCGCGCGGCACGCCGGGGGCGCCGCGGCCTGGCGGATCGCCTGGACGGCGCCGGACGCCTCGGCCACCTTCCACGGCCGCGACATCTTCGCGCCCGTGGCCGCCCGGCTGGCGCGCGGCGAACGGCCTCTGGGCATGCCGCTGGACCCGGCCACGCTCGTCGGCGCCGACTGGCCCGACGACCTTGCGGAGATCGTGTACGTGGACGCCTACGGCAACTGCATGACGGGCGTACGCGCGAACACCCTGCCACCCGGCGCCCGGGTCCGGATCGCGGGCCACGCGCCGGCGCGGGGGCGCACCTTCTCGGACGTGCCCGAGGGCACGCCACTGTGGTACACGAACGCCAACGGGCTGGTCGAGATCGCCGTCAACGCCGGCCGCGCCGACACCGCGCTGGGCATCGGCGTCGGCACCCCCGTGGAGATCGCGAGCACCCCATGACGAACCCGCTGAGCATGAGGCCCCTGCTAACGGGGATGCGCGGCCTTCCGCGCGGCATCTGGCCGCGCGGCATCTGGGCCGCATTCACGGCGATGGTGGCCGTGGTCACCGTCTCCAACGTGGCCGTGCAGGTCCCCATCAATGCGTGGCTGACCTACGGCGCGCTGAGCTATCCCATCGCCTTCCTGGTGACGGACCTGACCAATCGCGCCTTCGGGCCGGACCGGGCGCGGCGCGTGGTCTACGCCGGCTTCGCGGCGGCGGTGGTGCTGTCGATGGTCGCCAGCACGCCGCGCATCGCGGCGGCATCGGGCGCGGCCTTCCTGCTGGGCCAATTGACCGACGTTCAGCTCTTCCACCTGCTGCGCAAGCGCGTGTGGTGGGTGCCGCCGCTGGCATCCTCGCTGACGGCCTCGGCGCTCGACACCGCCGCCTTCTTCACGCTGGCCTTCGCCGGCACCGGCCTGCCCTGGCCCACCTGGGCCGTGGGCGACTACGGCGTGAAGGCGGGCATGGCGCTGGCGATGCTGGTCCCCTTCCGCGTGCTGCTCGGCCGCGTGCACCGTCTCCGGCCGGCAGCTTCGACCAGCCGGTGACGCTCAGGCCGTGTGCACCAGCTCCGCGATCCAGGGCGGCAGGGCGAAGGCCGCGCGGTGCATCTCGGGCGTGTGGTGGCGCGTGCCCAGATCGAGCCCCTCGAAGCGCCGGCGCAGCGTCTCGACGTCCGTGGTGCCCAGCGGCAGGCCGTTCGCGCCCCAGGTGAGCGCCATGAAGCCGCCGGTGTAGGTGGGCACCACCGTCCAGAACGCGCCCGCGTTGGCGAAGGTGGCGGCGAGGTTGCCGCTGTCGCGCGTCAGCTCGTCGGGCTGGAAGAAAGGGCAGCCGGTTTGCAGCGTGACCACGCCCCGATCCGCCAGGGCGCGCTGAAGGCGCTGATAGAAGGCCGGGGCGTACAGCCCCTCCGCCACTTCCGTGGGATCGGGCCGGTCCGTCACCGCGAGGTCGTAGGCCCCTGCCTCGGCGCGCTCCAGGAAGGCGAAGGCGTCTTCGCAGTGGATGTGGACGCGCGGATCGTCCAATGCGCCGCGGTGGATGCTGGTGAGGTGCTGGCGCGCCAGCTCGATCACGCGCGCGTCGATGTCGACGAGGTCGATGCGTTCGACGCCGGG
This sequence comes from Limimonas halophila, assembly GCF_900100655.1. Taxonomy (NCBI): domain Bacteria; kingdom Pseudomonadati; phylum Pseudomonadota; class Alphaproteobacteria; order Rhodospirillales; family Rhodovibrionaceae; genus Limimonas; species Limimonas halophila. The sequence goes on along the minus strand of NZ_FNCE01000003.1, from coordinate 8,037 downwards.
GTGCTTGAGCACCTCCTCCGCCACGGCCCCGTCGCCGCCGCCCACGATGAGCACGCGGCGGACGTCGCCGTGCTCCAGCATGGGCAAGTGGGTGAGCATCTCGGAGTAGGCGGACTCGTCGCGCTCGGTGATCTGGACGCAGCCGTCGAGCGCCATGACCCGGCCCGCCACGCCCGTGTCGAAGATCTGGACGTGCTGGAAGCCGGTGTGCTCGTCCACGAGGCTCGGGCCGGTCAGGTGCAGCACCTGATCGTAGCCGTCGTGCAGGTGTTCGGTGAAGGTGATCATGGCGGCCCCCTATTGCGGTTACGCGCTCACGCGCTGTGGGCGTCCTGCTGCGCACCGGTGCGGCGGGGGTAGCCGCCGGTCCAAAGGCGGTCAAGCGCCCTTGCGGGGGCTCGCGCGGCCAGGGCATCCTCGGCGTGGATCAGGCACAGGGAAACGCCATGACCGGGGAGACGCTGCGCGATCTGGCCGCCGGGGCGCTGGTCGGCTGCGCCCTGGGCGACGCCATCGGCGAGCTGGCCTTCGTCCACCCCGAGCGCGAGGCGCTGCTGCGCGTGGTCGCCGGGTCGCACGAGCTGGTCTACACCGACGACACCGCGATGGCGGTGGAACTGGCCCGCGCGCTGGCCGAGGACGGCGGCGTGGACCGCGAACGGCTGGGCGAACGCTTCGCCGCCGCCTTCGAGGCGGAGCCGTGGCGCGGCTACGGCCCCGGCCCGCCGAAGATCTTCCGCACCGCCCAGCACCGCGGCAAGCCCTGCCACGAGATCGCGGCCCTGCTGCACGGCGGCCAGGGGTCGCTGGGCAACGGGGCGGCCATGCGCGTGGCGCCCGTGGGCGTGGCCTATCGGACGGGCGCGGCGTTGGACCATGCGGCGCGCGCCAGTGCGTCGATCACGCACGCGCACGACATCGGCCAGGACGCCGCGGTGCTCCAGGCGCGCACCGTGGGGCTGGCGGTGACGCACGCCCTGGCCGGCAACACGCTGGACGGCGAACGCGTCTCCCGCGACCTGGTTCGCGCGGCGCAGACTGGGGAGATGCAGAAGAAGATGGGGATCGTGGCGGCGGCGCTGTCGGACGGCACGCCGCCGGAGCGCGTGGCCCACGCCATCGGTCGCTCGGTGGCGGCGCACGAGTCCGTGCCCTTCGCGATCTACGCCTTCCTGCGCGCGCCGGCGGACTTCGAGGCGGTGCTGGACTGCGCAATGCTCAACGGCGGCGACCGCGACACCCTGGCGGCCATGGCGGGCGCGGCCTGCGGCGCGCACATCGGGCTGAGCGCGCTGCCCGCCGCCTGGGCCGCGCATGCGGAGAACCGCGAAACCCTGATCGGACTGGGGCACGCGCTGGCCGACGCCTTCCCGGCGTGAACGGGGTCAGGAATCGCGGAAGACGACCGCCTTTTCGACCTCGGTGTCGCTGACCAGCAGCGGCAGGCCCGCGTCCGCCCCGCGCTTGGGCGTACAGATCAGGTACTGCTCGCGCTCGTCCTGATGCAGAATGCAGACCACCGTTTCACCGGTGCGCGGATCGATCTCCCCCACGTCGCTGCGGTAGCGCGTACCGTCGTGGTCGTACACCAGCCCGGCGTAGCGTTGTTCCGAGACCGCGCCCTTGAGAACGCGGCCCAGCCGCTCAGCGATGGCGTCCACCGCTTCCGCCGCCGCCGCGCGATCCGCGTGCCCGGGCACGAAGAACCCCGGGCCGGGCTCGACGGCGTGGACCGCGTCCGCCGCTGCCTCGGCATCACCGTCCGCATCGTCGCCGCCCAGCTTGCGAAGCCACTTGAACATGGCCGCACTGTGCCACGTTCGGGCAGACTGGGAAAGTTGGCAGGCGCGCGGGGAAGCCGGCCACCACGCCCGCCGCGATCAACCCCCGCGTGCATCGCGAAGGCTGGCGCCGGCCGCCCAGAAGGCGCCCGAACACCAAGCAGCCCGGGCGTTCGAACGGCGGTCACCGTACGTGTTCGACGGCGCGAACGCGTAAACGGCTGTCACGGAACCGCCATCGCACGTACACACGGGTAAAACGCCGAATTCGAGGAGTTTTTCCAGATGCAACCCGCGTGCCTGTACGCTTTGACATTGGGGCGTACGAGCTATGCAGCGCCGGAATTTGCCGCGGCCGTACACCGCATCCACATTCGCGTTGCGGTCGCGGTCAAAGGAGGATGAACGATGCAGACGATGCGCTTGGCGATTGGTGTGATTGTGCTCGCCGTGGTTGTGGGCTCGGCGGCGTCCTACTTCGGCATGGGCTCGCCGAACACCGGCAGTGGTGACAGCTTCGGCAACGGCCCGGTGATCGTCACCGAGTAAGCTTGCCCACCCACAACGAGCCGCCTTTCGGACAGATGAACGGGGCGTCCCGCCCGGGACGCCCCGTTTTTCGTTGGCGCTTGGGTTTGCGCGTGCGCCCCGGCGACAGGGCGTGGCCTTGGACCGGCCCCCACTTATCGCCACCGGGACGGATTAAGCCGCCAACGCCCTTCCTCCCCGATCAGGCATCCCGGATGCAGGGTCTGGTGTCCGACATGCCCCCCAATTATGGCGGACAGGCCGGTTTAAACGGCCCCCGGGGCGGTCCTTTCGCCACCGCCATCCCGGTGAAAGGGGCTGGAGCCCGACACGCCCCCATTGATGGCGGACAGGCCGGATTAAACTGCGCACAGTTTAGGGGATGAGGAGGGTCGGGACGGTGTGCAGCCCGATCACCTTCTGAGAGACGCTTCCGGCGAGCATCCCGCGCCAAGTGCCGAGGCCGCGCGTGCCCATGACGATGAGGTCGGGCTTTTCGCTGTCGACGGCGTGGCGGATGACTTCGGCGGGTTCGCCGTCCTCCAGCAGCACGCGCGTATCGCGGACCCCGTCGTTGTGGGCCCGGTGTTCGGCGTCCTGAAGCACGGCGCGGCCAAGGGCGACGCGTGTGTGATAGGGCGCACGCGAGACTTGTTCGTGCGTGACCACGCCCAGCCGGCCGAAGCCGGGCATGTCCACCTGGGGCTCGGCTTCCTGGCGCGTGTCGACGCCGTATTCCACACGCGCCCATTCCAGCAGTTCCTTGGGCAGGGCGCCGGACATGACGGCGTGCACCAGGACGATGCGGCTGTCCCACTGCTTCGCCAAGTCGGTGGCGGCCGAGAGGGCCCGGGCCGCATTGGCCGAGCCGTCCACGGCGACGAGGATGCGCTTGTAGCTCATGGCGTGATCGCCCTCCCGTTGCGCGTCGAACCTCCACCACGCAGCCTAACCGATGCGGCGCGACACGTCTTGATCGGGATCAATCACCGGTCCGGGTCCGTCGCCGCATCCCGCATCGCCCGCACCCGCCGGCGCAGACGGCCGTAGTCGATCACCAGGCGGTGCACGGCCGAGCAGCCGTCGGGAGCGGCGTCGCGGGGACACGGCGGGGGCAACTCGGCCAGCTCTTCGGCCGCGCGGGCCTGGACGGTGTCGGTGTAGGCGGGCGCCGCAGGGGCGACGACGCTAGAACCCGCCCCGGCGCAGGCGCTGGCGAGTGCGCTCAGGAGCGTGCACGCCGACACCGTCCGCGCGGCGCTTGGCATCGAGCGCGGCTTCGGCCTGACGGCGCGCCGCCGCCTCGCGGCCGGCGGCGCGGGCGCGGCGGACGAGCAGCCAGACGGCAAAGGCCGCCACGCCCGATCCGCCCAGGGCGAGCCAGAGCACGGGCTCACGCTTCCGGCAGCCGCGCGCGCACCCACTTGGCGATGCGCGCCCGCCCCTGCTCGGTGCCGGGGTTCAGGCCCAGCTTCTTGAGCGCCTTGGGCGCGGCCTCCGCGGCGAAGCTGACGGCCTCGCGGATGACCTCGTTCTTCACGGGCACGGTGGCGACGTCCTTGCCCTCGTCGCGCGCGCGATCGACGGCGTAGCGCACGGCCTTGCCGAGGGCGTCGTCGACGACGCCGGCCAGCTCGCTGGACGTGCGGGCGCCGATGAGCGCGGCCAGCTCCGCCGCCACCCACGAGGCGATGGCGAGCAGCGCGGGCTCCAGGAGGTTGGCGCCCGTGGTGATGAGGGGACTGAGATCGAGCATGGCGGTAGTCCTTTCAGGGTCCAGTGATGTCACGACTTCAGCGCGAAGCGGTCTGGTGTGTCCGACACGGCGAACGGATGCGCGCCTCATTCCCCTCGGGATTTCCGCGCGCCCGCGCGGAAATCCCGATCCCCTTTCTCCTGAAGGAGAAAGGGGATGGGCCGCGGACGGACGGCAGCGCCTCAGCCCCCCTTCTCCCGACGGGAGAAGGGGGTGCGTGCTTTCGCTGTCGGGCGAAAGCACGCGGGGGATTAGGCCATGACCGGATGGGCGGATCATCGGAAACCGTCCGTGCCGCACGTTTGCCACCGGACGTGTTGCGATGGCCGTTCGGGCCATCCACGGTTTTGCGATCAGCGGGCTTGGGATGCGCGCGCACCCGCCCTTACAGCGCGTAGAAGACGTGGCTGCCCAGGCGGGCGGTTTCCTTGTCGCCATCCGCCCAGGCGGGGGTGATGTTGGTGGTGTGGTAGTGCGTGGCGCCGCCGGTGGGATCGGCGAGCAGGTCCGCGAACACCCCCGCCGCGATGGCGCGGGCGCTGCGGTAGAGCTCGTCGCGGAACCCGGCCTGCAGCATGCGGTGCAGGTTCCCCAGGTTCCCGGCCCGGCGGTTCCAGGCGCTGAACTGCTTGGGCTCGCGGGCCACGCGCGCCGGCCGGCCGGGCCAGCGCGGATCGGCCACGCGGTTGCGGATGACCCAGGCCACGGCGGTCATGCCGTCGCGGCCCTCGCCGCGCGCCTCGCCGATGAGGGTGAGCGCGGCGGCGTGCAGGTCCTCTGCGTCGAAATGGATCGTCATGCTGGGCTCCCGCGCGGTGCGCGGCCCTGGAGCTCGTCGATGCGGTGGTTGGTCTGGCGCACGTCCTGGCGCAGCTCGGCGAGCGCGGCGTTCAAGTGGCCGAAGTGGCGGTCCAGGTCGGACACCGTGGCGATGGTCGCGCGCAGCGAGCCGATGTCGTCTTCCAGCTTGTCCATGCGCGTACGCATCTCGGCCTCGCGGGGTTCGTCGCGGCGGGCGACGTCCACGCGCAGCGCCTCCACGCGGCGCTCCAGGTGCTGGTAGACGCGCCAGCCGAGCGTGCTGACCGCCAACACGATCCCGCCGGCGCCGAACACGAGCTTCCAGAGCTTCAGGGCAACTGCTTCATGCACCGTCCTGCCTCGATTGTGGGGGTGGCGGTCGCGACCGCCGGACACGAAAAAGCCCCGCCCCGGGCGAACCGGGACGGGGCTGCAATTTCGCGACCGAGATTAGCGGCACAGGCCGGGCGCGTCAAGCCAAAACATGAACGAAGAGCGAACGAACGCGAACGCCGGAGTCGTTGCCGTTACGTCCCGCTCACCCGCTCCGCGAGCGCCCGGCGCACGCGGTCCAGGCCGGGGCCGTCGGGCCCGCCGGGCATGTGCATGCGCGCCTCGGACTCGTCGATGTCCACGTCCAGGGCGTCGGCCACCAGGCGCTTGGCGGTGCGCCCGGCCAGATTCTCGTCGACGATCAGGTCGTAACCGTCGCCGGGCGCGGGCACGAAGGCGACCTCGACGGCCTGCTCGCCGCCCGCGTCCGCTTCGAACGCCAGCTCCTGCATGACGCCGCGCCGGGTGCGCATGACGTGTTCCTGTTCGAGATGCAGGCCGTGCTCGGTCATCACGGTCAGCACGTCGCGGTGAAGCTGCGTGGGCCGCACGGTGACGGGGTCGACGTCGGTGGGGTCGACCGCCAGCGGCACGTCGGCGGCGCTGGTGACGTAGACGTGCGCCGGGCGCTCGGTCATGGCCGGGGGCGCGCCCGCCGGCACGGCCAGCTCGAAGGGGATTTCGCGGCGCTCCCCCGCGGCGAGCGTGAAGCCCTCGTCGAAGTCGGCGCGGGTCAGCACCGTGGGCAGCGTGGCGCGGTCGTCGGTCTTCATCGCGTCCACCACCAGCACGGCTTCCAGGCCGCGCACCTCCTGCTCGGCGCCGCCGCCGTCGACGACCAGCCGCCCCGTGATCGTGCCGCCGACGTCCACGGTGTCGGCGTCCAGCTGCGCGTCCACGCGCGCGCCGTCGACGCCCGTGGCCGCCAGGATCTTGCCGAAGACCATCGCACACCCCTTCCCGCTTGCGGCGTTCTACGTCATCGAACTCCCATGCCGGGGCATCAGTCCGCGGCATCCCCTCCCCCTCACACTCTCCCCCTCCCCTTGACTGAAGGGGAGGGGGAGACGGCGGCGCGGGGCTCGGCGCCGCGCCGGCAGAGGGGGTGGGGATCGATCCGCCGCCACGACATGCCCAATCACTCTAGCGCGGCGAGCAAGGCCCCGGCCAACTCAGGCGCCGGGAATCTGGCTCCAGTCCGCGCCGTCCAGCGCCCGGCCCGCGCGCGCCTTGCTCAGGCGGACGACGGGCGCGGTGTCGACGCCCTCGGGCGCGGCGCCGTCCGGCCAGCTCCGCCCGTCGGCGGCGACGGCGCGGCGCTCGCCGGTCTCGCCGGGGTCGGGCGGGCGCCACACGCCCCACTGCTTGAAGAAGAAGGCGGCGCCGGACGCGGCGCACTGATCGCGCAGCCCGCGCGGCCAGGCCGGGTGCAGCGGCCGGGCGTGCGGGCCGGACTCCCCGCCCGCGATCACCCAGTGCACGCGCGGCTCGCCGGGGCCGAGCGCGTCCAGCCCCGCCAGATCGAGCGCGCCCAGCAGCGGCTCGCACGACAGGAAGCGGATCGCGGCGGGCGTGGCGAGCAGGTCGGGAATGCGCTCGCTGGCGCGCGCCTGATCCTCGGCGCTGGTGCCCAGCCAGACGTTGCGCGGCGGCCAGGGCGGCTGCGTCCCCTCGCCCCCTTCCGCGGCCATCGCCTGCGCCACGCGGCCGGGCGCTTCGGGATCGCGCATGTAGGCGCGCATGTTCACCGGCCGCTTGGTCAGCACCTGAAAGACGTGCTGAGGCGCCAGCGCCATGACGGCGAAGATGTGGTCGATCCAGGCGGTGGGGATGTTCTCGTGGAACAGGTCTCCCATCGAGTTGACGAACCACGCCGTCGCCTTGCGGCGGCGCAGCGGCGCGCGCACCACGCTGTCGCCCGCGATGTTCACGCGCCCGGTCCACACCGGCCCCGCTTTCGAGCTGGTCACGGTGCCGTGGTACTGTGGCGTGGCGGGGTTGCGCGACAGGCGCACGGCCTGGCGCATGGCGTAGCAGTTCGTGCACCCCGGCGAGACGAGCGAGCACCCGACGATCGGGTTCCAGGTCGCCTCCGTCCACTCGATCAGCGTCATGGCGTCCCCGCTGCGTGCCTGCCCGCGTGTGACACGCCGGAGCGGGCGGTGCCAAGCGGCGGCCTCACGCGTTCTGCTCGTCCCAGCGGTGCGCGGTGAAGGACAGGGCCACGACCTCGGGATCGGCGTCCCACGCGCCGCGGCCGTGCAGGGACTCCCACATCTCGCGGAAGCCGGCGCGGTGGGTGCCGTCCGCGCTGGGCGGGGCGCCCTCGGCCCTGGCGTCGGCCTCGGAAATGGCGGTGACGGGGGCGAGGCGCGTGTCCGTGAGCGTGAGCGTCAGGCGGCAGGCGCGCCAGGGCATGTGGATGGGAGAGCGCCAGCGGCGGACGTCGGTGCGCGCGGTCGTGGCGCGGTAGATGGGCGTGCCGTCGGCGTCGAAGGCGTGGGCCTCGCGCACCCAGAGCGTCACGGCCTCGCCCGCCCGCACCCGGTCGTGCAGCTGCCGCCAGCGCGTCGGCCGCCCGTCCGGCCGCCACGCCAGCCGGCGCGTCTGCGTCTTCGCGCCGGCCAGGATCGCCCGCACGTTCCCCGGCGCCATCACGATCTGAAGAAACAAGGCTTGTTTCATCGCACCTGTACGAAGTTCTGAGCGGACAGCATTCACCGCCACGTCACGACACCGCAAGCGTGGCGGCGGGGGTTCGCCGCAAGCCGGTGTTTCATCGCACCCGTACGCGGTTTTGAGCGGACAGCATCCACCGCCCCGTCACGACACCGCAAC